>DASWDX010000369.1:0-19925 GCA_036395055.1 Pyrinomonadaceae bacterium
AGTTATGGGCTCTTGAGTTGCTCGCTGCGCTTCGGTTTCAAAAGTTTGAAAGACGCCAATATTGAATGGCGCGGTGACTGCCGCATCCGCCGCTGCCGACATCGCATTAGCAAAACCCTCCGAGCCGGTTTGAGCTGGTGCTTGATCGCTGGCCGTATTTGTTTGCGGTTTCGCATCGGTGCGGACATAACCACCGCTCGCCAGCGCCGCGCGCACTGCTTCACGCACCGCATCAGCCACTGCCGCGGCCAGACGAAAACGCACTTCCGTCTTCGCCGGATGCACGTTAACGTCCACTTCTTCCAGCGGCAGCTCGATGAACAAAAGCGCGGCCGGATAAACTCCGTGCGGCAAGACGGCGCGATAGCCTTCCGAAAGCGCACGCGAAATCAGCCGGTCTCTGACAAACCTGCCATTCACAAATAAATACTGCGCATCGCGCGACGTGCGTCGATCACGCGGCGCGGAAACGAAGCCACTCACGAGCGCGATCTTTGGATGTCCACCGCCGACCGCGAGCAAATTATCGAGAAACTCCGTTCCAAAAACCTGATAAGCGCGCTCGCGCAAGTCGTTCGCAGGCGCCACGCGCAAAACCTCACGGCCATTGTTCGTCAACGTGAAAGCTATTTCCGGGTGCGCCAGGGCGTAGTGTGTTACCAGATTTGTGAGATGAAAACTCTCTGTAGCTTCAGAGCGGAGAAACTTTCGCCGCGCAGGCACATTGAAGAAGAGATCACGGACAACGACGGTCGTACCGCGCGGATGCGCCGCATCTTTGACGTCGCGCATCTTGCCTCCTTCGATTAAAACGCGCGTCGCCGCAGCGGCAGCTTCCGTTTTGGTAGTGAGTTCTACTCGCGCCACTGAGGCAATCGAGGCCAGTGCTTCACCGCGAAACCCAAGCGTTGCGATATTACTAAGATCCTCTGACCTGGCAATCTTGGAAGTAGCGTGGCGTTCAAATGCAAGAACGGCATCATCTCTCACCATGCCGTCGCCATCATCTGAAACCTTCAAGAGACGACGCCCACCGGCTTCAACGTCGATCACGATACCCCGGGAGCCGGCATCAATCGCATTCTCGACCAGCTCCTTGGCAACTGAAGCCGGACGCTCGACCACTTCGCCGGCGGCGATCTGATTGGCAACGTGATCTGGGAGGACGCGAATTATTGACATTGTTACTAATGGACTTTGGTCTTAGGTCTTACGACTTAGGTTTTTGGTCTTTGGTCTTTGGTCTTTGGTCTTTGTATTCGTGCGTGATTAGAGACGTGCCATCGTCGGCAAACAACGATGAAAAAGGTGTGCAAAGGCCAAAGACCTAAGACCCAAGACCCCCCTTCACAAGTAGACAATCTGATGCTCGTCGGATCCGATATTTATCGCGTTGTAGATCCACTCGACAACGTAGCGCCCGTGTCGCGCCAGTAGCGACGTGATGTTAATGTGCCGCTCCTGTAGCTCTTTATTCGGATACAGTTGATCAAACGCACGCTGCAGTTGCCGGTGAGCCGCTTCGTCGCGGGCCATCTGTGCGCGATGAAATCTGGTACGCAAGCCTTCGAGCTGATAGTTGATCTTCCGGCGGCCCGTTTCGAGCGCGTCGCCCAAGGTTGGATCGATGCTCCGCAATTGCTCGCGCAAGTCATCAAGCTCACTATTAACCTTGCCCTCGGCCTTCTCGAAAGACCTGGCAGTTTCCGTTCCCAGATGTTCTTCAACCACCCGCTTCAGGACGCTCTCCGGACCAGCAAACAAATCTTCGAGCCTAAGCCCGTATCTCTCGAGCACGCGTCCGGTATGTCGCTCAATCATCGTCAGGCTTGAACGCGGCAGGATAGGTGTGATGGGCCGTTCCAGCAACCGGTAAACTTCAGCGGTCTGCGCAAAGTAAGCGATCTCAGCCGAGCCACCGTAGTAAGCGATGGTTGGCAAAAGATAATCCTGGACCACGGCGCGCAGGGTTACGTTCGGACTGAACCGCTCGGGGTGAGCCAGAGCGAGGTTCGAAAGTTCCTCAGCCGTGTAAGCCTTCTCCGAATCCTTTGTGATGTACTTCCCGTCCTCTGAGCGAGTCAAAGCGTGTCGTGCACCGGCGGCATCGTGTACGAAGAGGGGAAAAGAATTTTCCGACGCTGTAACCTGCGCGTGATAACCCGCCTCGACAAGTTTTTCACTACGCACTTCGATGGCCGTAGCAATCTCATGCGCGCGCAATGCTGCATTCGCGTAAAGGGGAGCCGCCAGCGCTTTGAGTCTCGGATCAAGCGGATCAAGAAGCACCAGCCCGTGACGACCAAGCAGTGAAGTCATCATCCGTGCGAAGGCTTCGCCATACGAGCGGCCGGCGCGCCAGGCGTCGTTCACCAAAGCTTCCAGATCCGGTGTGAACTCAGAGGTCGGAAGGAGTTCGAGCAATTGATCGACGACCGCATCAATGGAGGTATCAATGGCCACGCAGCCAACCGGCTGTCCCTCCTTGTGTAAATCCGGAGAAACTTCCACATGGGCCAACTTGCAGTCGCGGCCAATGAACTCCGCTTTTGCCACTTCGGGAAAATCGTGATCTTCCGTGGCTATCCAGAAGACCGGAACCGCCTTAGTGTTGCGCTGCGTCAGGCAGCCGGCGAGTTTAACCGCTGACAGCGCTTTGTAGATGGTATAGAGCGGACCGGAAAACAGGCCAGCCTGCTGACCGGAGACGACCGCGAGGCAGTCTGCGTCGCGCAACCGTTTAATGTTCTGCAGGGTTTCTTGCCCGGCGCCCCAGGCAGCGTTCATATCCTCAAGCGCGTTGCATAGCGAATCGCGATCGATCTGATGCGCGGCCAAAACTTCAGGCGCTCTGGCCGGCAACTCGTGATGAAAGCGTACTGCGGACGGATAAAACTCACCCAACGCAAGCGGATCACGCAGGTAGTCAAGGAAGAGGCGCGTTTGATGCGGGATGCGATCGAAAGAAAGAGTTTCGACTCGCAAGCCGGATTCTTCAGGCGTGCTGTGACAGGCGGGTTCGGCGGTGCTCAATTTAAGGTCACTCCCTGAGGAAGCATTTTACGCAGGATGGCTCTCTTGTCCAGTAAGCGTCCGAAAGGTAACCGCCAAGACACCAGGAGCGCCAGGATGGAACAGAGAGAGTACTTATCGAAATCCGCTTTTTGCCTAACGCCTGGATTCTGTTGGCGCCGGCTGCATCCTGTCGGGTTCAAACTCAGCTTCTTCCAGGCACCGTCGAATCTCTTCCCGTGCCTCGTCGGGTGCGCGCAAGGGAGCACGAACAGTGCCAGCAACATAACCCATCATTTCAAGTGCCGCCTTGAGGCCACCAATGCCAAAGCGTGTGGTTACGGCCTGTGCCAGAGGAGTCAACCTGGACTGCAGCTTCATTGCAAATTCCGTTTCTCCGGAGTTCACTGCGCGAAAAATCGCGATGCAAAGAGCCGGAGCAACGCAACCAACTGCCAGTATTCCGCCCCACGCTCCGGCACATAGTGCCTCGGAAAGCACGGTGCCATTACCCGTAAGCACGGCAAAACCTTTCCGGACGAGCTTGCTCGTTTCGCGTAGTCCAGCAACATCAGCAGAACTGTCCTTGATGCCGATAATGTTTTCGTGCTCGCTCAAGCGCGCCACGGTTTCGCATTCAATCGTGACGCCCGTTAGCGCCGGCACGCTGTAGAGAATCACCGGCGCCGGAGATTCGTCGGCAATTCTCTCGTAGTGTTCTCTCAAAGCTGTTTGCGTGATGCTGGGCCGATAAAAATGAGGAGTGATAACCAGGAAAGCATCTACGGGAACAGCGGCAACAACGCGTCTGACTTCGTTTATCGTACCACGCGTACTCTGCTGACCAGCGCCGACGATAAACGCGAGTCCGTCCTTGCCGGCGGGCACCTCCTGCCGCGCAGCTTCTACGACTGCCAGATATTCGCGCTCGTCAAGATGTACTCGTTCGCCGGTAGAGCCGAGCACGACATAGCCAACAATTCCACTCCCGTTCCATTTCCTGATGTTCTCACGGAGAGCCTTCTCATCAACAGCTCCATTGGATTCAAAAGGTGTGATGAAAGGCAGAAGAATCCCGCGGAGCTTGTTTGAGGGACAGGGGAACCTTGACGCTTGATCGTTAATTTGGTCTGGTTGCTTCAAACTGAGAATTATAAAGGGCAAGAAGCAAATGCGGCTAGTCGACGAGAAGGAAGCTCGGTCATGAAGTAAATTGCGGGACTGGAGTGCTGAGGAGGGGACGTCTTAGAGAGCCCTGCGATAGAGAGATCGAAAACAACTTGAAGCTACGTCGGGATACACTGCCGTTCGTTGTTCGCTCACAACTTGCGAAATGGCCCGCTCCGTACGTACTTCACCGGAACGCCTTCAATCTCAGCGGGTAATTCTTTGCCGGCCTCGGGGGTGTCACTGTCGAGATGAACAGCGAGGACATACTCGCCCGCATCGTCTTTCTCAATACCGACACCCGACACGCCCGGTTGACTGAGCAGGCGTGCCGAATGCCGTTGCTTTACTCCGCGTATTTCCTGTTCGGTAGCTATGGCTTGCCTCCACGGACACCACGCATTAGAGCGTTAAGCTGACGTTTAGTGCCCGCAAAACATCGTTAATGTGGTTGGCAATAGTATGAGTTGACGAACCGGCAAAAAGCAAGCCGACCGCTTTGTTTGTGCTGCGTTCGAGGATCAGCGATCCGGAGTCGCCCGCAGCACTGAAGGGTTGCGCGCTCAAGCCGACGATGATGATCTGATCCTGGAAATTAACAATACCAGCCTCATACTGAACACTGACGTCGGTCTCCAAACTCGTGATGCGGCCAACCGTGAAGCCTGTGGTGCGGCCAAACTTATGCACGACCATGTCAATCTGTCCCGCAGTTTTACCCCTTGGCGGGCCGATAAACAACACTGAGTTGGTCGCCAAGTTGTTATTGTTCAACTGAGCGATGGCGCAGTCTACCTTGTTCGTGACCGAGCCGGGCACGAGCGGTACGAACTTGGATAACTTGGCAATCGGACCGTTGTTTGGCGGATTGCCGGCGTCGAGAAAACCCGGTTGGAAAATCGATGACCCCAGCGGCAGTTTATTTTCGTCGGCAAGCACGTGATTGTTGCTAAGAATGAAACGCTTCGATCCTTTTCTGACCAGCGCGCCAAACGTTCCTGCCATGATGAATTGGTTGTTTGGATCTTTGAAGCCGACTGAGCAGCCCGGCTGGGCGGGACGGATTTTCTTGCGCGGGTTGGGCATCGCCATCGCAGGCGCGGCCCCGCTTGCGGGCGGCATGAACCGACGAAAGGTGCCTACCTGTTCGACATCGACCGGATGGCCGTTAACCTCACGCGGCAAACGATCACCATCTGGAATTTGATTGTCTGGATACTTGATCCGTACCAGGAATTTTACTGCCATCACTCCTGTATGTTTGCCTCCGGAGATTTGTTCGCCTATCCCAACGCCGACGAGGTTGGTACTCGGCTCGGGGCTGGTTGAGGCTGCGAGGGCTGAGAATGCCGTAGTCTGCACGGGCTGCAAAAGCCGCTGCGCCGCCGCCTGTTTGGCTGCTCTCAGCGACGAGATTTGCTTGTCGGAAAGACCCGTAAAGATGATCGTTGAGCTGGTTGAGGCTGAGCGTTCCGCTGAACTGCTGGCCTTGCGGGATTTTCTAGCTGGCATAAAAATGCTCCTTTGTGTTGGGCGAGGATGGTTGTGAGAGAAAAACTGAGTTTTCTTGTTATCGAGTAACCTGGATATCAATCCTTCGATCTGCCCGGTGCGAACTAACTAGGAAATCACGCGCTCTCCGGTCTGATAAGCTTGAGTAAACTCGGGCAGACCATGGCTACCGCCGTTCACCAGTTTTCGTGCTAGCGCGAGATTGTTGGCGCTCAAGGCATTTCTAATCGCCTGCTCTTTGCGCTTGAGAAAGCTCGCCAGGAGTTTCGCGGCAACATCAGGTTGGTTGGCCAGCGCCGGGTTAGTAATCAATTGATTTCTCAATCCGATGGCCGCGCCGTGAATCTGATAGTTGGAACGTCCGGTGAGCTGAATGTAGCCTCGTCCTTTGAAATTCGCTCCATCTGGAGGCCCTTGATTACCCAGGTCATGTCGGTTGTCGTACAAGCTAAACGGCGGCCCGCCCGGTGGCGTGTTGAACTTGGATTGGAATTCGCTAAGCGGCGTGAAGTTTCCTGTCTCCGCGCGAATGGTAGCGAGGGCCATCAGGATCATTTGCTTGTCACCCAGTCCGGCATCGTTCAGAGCCTGGAGAACAAAAGGAAGGTTCGTTTGGATGTTGGCGACTGGCGTGCCGGGAAACATCTGCGAGACCTCAGCGACAGTGACGTTCGGCATACCTGCGCCGACGGCACCGACGTTGGCATTGGCATCGACGACCACGCTTGCCCCGCCCTCCGATTGGAGCGCGGCCATCGTGTCTGGTCCGGCCTTGCCATCGGCCGGGAGTCCTTTGCTTTGCTGAAAGGCAATGACCGCCGCTTTCGTACCCGATCCAAAGTTGCCATCAATACCATGAGGGTCGAAACCCAACTGTTTCAGTCTCGTTTGCAGAGCTGTTACGTCTGGACCTGTTGAGCCCTGTTGTAGTACTGACATGATTTCACATCCTCCCAGTTTGAGAATTCGACCCACGGCATAAGTCATGACACGGTAAAATCAATCGGCGGCGATTCGGTTCCATCGTCATTCACTACTTTCAACTTCATCGTTGCCGGAGCCACGAGTAGAGCGTCTTCTATTTGCGCCGTGAGCTGAGTAGCGCTCACAAACGTTGTCACCTGCGCGACATCGTTCAAATACACAGTGGAACCATCAACGAAATTAGTGCCAGTAACCGTAATGACCTGGTTCGTGCTCCCGGCCGGCACGGGTTGCGGATCAACACCGGTGACAGTTGTGGGATCGGACTTCAACGAATCCTTTCTCTTTTCATCTCCCTCGCCTGGGGCAGCCCTGAATAGTGTGCTGAAGACTTCACTCAACTTATCAGTCGCCTGCTTTGAAAACATGCCGACAAGACCGGCGAGCGCGGCTATGCCATACGGGTTGATATCTTTGGCGCCACCGCTGGTCGTCAGAAATCCTCCCCGAATTACAAAATAAAAGACCAGGGCCAGAGCCATGCCGATCACTGGCCGCAGCAGGTAGAACCAGGTCCAGCTCTTGTTGAAATTGTCGTTACCGATGTAATCAGCGAGCGATGTAGCGCCATGTACGAAACTGCCCAAGATGCCGGCGATGATCACGAGCATGATCAACCGCTCGTCGAACGTCGTGGAGATACACCAGCGAAGGAATTTGATAGGAATGTTAGTGACGAGTGTTTGCGAAACAGCAGGTGTTGGCGTCGGAGTGGGAGACGGAGTTGGCGATTCCGCTGCAGGCGAAGCTACAGTCTGAGCTGTCTGTGACGCGGCTCCGGGACTGAGCGTGGCCGCAGGGGTTGCCCTGGCAGGGGTAGTAGGACTACCAGTCTCGAAGACATTCGGACTTGGCGTAGGATTTGGTATCGGAGTTGGGGACCCACACTTGCACTCGGCCAATGCCTCGGTCAACGCTTTGGCGACGGCGGGATTGTCGACGAGGTCCTTGTCAGAAGGCCATGGCACAGGCGGCCATATCTTGAAAAGCATAACGGCCAGGACAATAGCCAGCAGCACATAAGAGATTCCCAGTAAATGGGCGCGGCGTCTATCTTGGGGAGTCGAGTTATAAGACATTCTGTCCTCCGTTTTGTAAAACGTTGATTGTTAGATCTGGTGTGCTTACTCAAGCAACAGCTCTGCTCTTTGGTATTCCTTAGTGGCGGGAGGCGGCTCCCAGCAAATCAAAGAGCTTGTCCGTGTCGAGATGCATCCCGAAGTTAAAGCGAAATCCCTTCTTTCGCTCTTCTTCGGTCCCGTTCGCATAAGACACTGAGAGAGGGAGGCTGAATCCCTTCATGAAAGGTATATCCGTCACAAACTGGAAGACGCGAATGTCCGGCGTCCGGTTCGGCCTGTTCCTGTTTTCAAAAATCCGCTCGTACCGACCCACAAACGAATACGTAATCTTGCTTTGATTATCAGTCTCGGTAAAAGGACTGTTGCTTGTGCCCTCGAAAGCCAGAGCGGCAGTGATGTCCCGCAACCTTTGCTGGTTGAGGATGGAGTCAGGCTTATTGTAAAAAGATAACCCGAAATTTCCGTTTAATTTCAGCGGGCCGAAGTAACCTTTATCCTGCTCAAAGAGAAACTTTGTCTCAGAATAGTCGGAACCGGTGGGAATTCGATGATTGGTGTAGGCGAATGTAGCCAGCGGGCCCTTCTTCAAGTCGTTGAGCTTTTCCTCTATGACGCCGCCCACAGCTTTTAAGTTTGCAAGTGCGGCTTTTAAGTTCGGAACGTACTGAGTTTCAATGGTGGTAATCACTCTGTCGCTAAGTTGCACTTCCCCAGATTTAACGCGGTCGTACACATTCGACTTTAATAAACCAATCATCAAGTCGGTGAGGATTTTGGTGCGCACATCCTGGGTCGCTGATTGATACTCAGTATCCTGAATATGGTTTCTAACCGCAGTCCGTAAACAGTTTCCCGCAGCAATCCGCAATGACCTGTAAGCCTTGTTGTTCAGATCACTTGAAGTCAGATCTTCAAGTGGCTTTCCCAGAGCTACCAGGCGATCATCGATAAGCGTTTCCACCTGATCCCGCCAGAATTTGGTAAAGCCTTTCGAGCGCGTGCTTCTGTCGCCGAACAACCTGGCCTTCACAGACCATTCGGAAAGGTTCTGCCTGCGGGCGTTTGCCAAATCGTTGTTCTGGTTATCAATGGCAAAGGTCGCGAAGAGGCCTACGCGGTTGAGAACTCCCGACCGCGCGTAAGCCTCGGCCGTGTCATGGTGATTCATCGCGTAAAGTGAGTACAACGAAGTACTCAGCGTTAAGTTCGTCCCATCGTTTTTTTTGGTAATTCCGCCATGCTCGACCGCGAAGCCTAGCAGCCTGGCGAAGCCGGGTTTTTCTATAGCGCTGACAGAGCCATCGGACGTTGCCGATCCCCCCAATTGTTTATCAGTCCGGGCCGTCTCGCTCAGGAATTGATAAGCCTCCAAGCCGCGAAGCTGTTCAGAGCTCGTGGGCGACGCTGCATCGAGAGTAGCGTAGAGAGTCATCTTTGCAACGCTTGCGATCGCACCATTGTTCTTGCCTGCGGCGATGTCTTTAGCATCCCTGTTGACGACATCAGTGAGTAAAGGTGGCGCCGCGGAATAGGTTGCTACAGGTTGGCACGGGAAAGTCTGCGGAATGGCAGCAGCATCCCTTGCGGAGCTAACGTTAGTGCCTTCAGTTTCAGCCGGCGTGCCGGTGCTCTCGGTATTTGTGACCGATTCAACCACCGGCACGCCCGCGCTGGGAGCAGGTTCACCTGGGCCCGCGTTGGAAACATTCAACGCTGTTCGCAAAATTGAAAGTTTCGCTTCCGTGTCTGAATTCTTCTTGACTAATCCGCGAAGTTTCTCTTCGATATTCGATGCAGCATCAGTTCCGGCAACGGTGTTTGCCATTTCTGATACGACCGAGATCTCGTGACGTTCGCACTGGCTCAATTGCGTGTAAATCTTCATTAGAGCTTCTTTGCAGAGCTTCTGAATTGATAGCGACATTTCAGCTAAGTCCATCTTCTCCAACTGCTCTGCCTTGCTGCGAAGAGAGTCGCAATCGTTGACAGTTTGGGCCCTGAAGATTGGAGAGAAACTAAGGAGCAAGGCCAAAGCAAGAGTGAGGCTTGAAGATTTTCTCATGTGAAGGTCCTATCTAGTACTCTTTGTAAAATCATCCGAACCCTAACTTACAACGTCAAACTCTATGTCGGGGGATTTGTCTGAGCTGTCCTTGTCAATCGTGAAACCACACGGGCATCCCTGATCATTCCGACCAGAGATGGCTGCGGTGTATTGGGCGTCCGCAGGCGTGCCGGCGACGAAAGTAAATTCCATTATTACCGTATGGATATCACCTGCGGATTTACTGACAGTAAACTCAAAAATCAGTGCGTCCTCAGTATTCGGCTTCGCCGGCAAAAGCGCACCGTCCAGCTCAGCTCTGACGGAAATGACGCTGTCCAAAAAGTCCCGCGGCGCCACTTCGATGGTGATCCGCTCGTTATGCTTGACCTCGTATGAGAAAGGATCATTCATCTTCATGATCTGCTCCTAACTTAAAGGGCTGAGACGAACAAGAGTTCGTTTTAAGAAATTGCGGCGTTTTATCTCCCTTCGGGGAGATGAGTCTTTATCGTCAGAAGATCACTGCCGACCCGGTTAGTTCCGAGGTTCACGGGTTGGCTTTCCGTTCATGTCTTTAAGGATCTTTGAGGACTGCACAGAAATACGAACTAGAAACCCGAAACTGGGAACGTCTTAAGTGTGCCGTAAGACTCCAACAGCGTGCCGAACGGCCGTCACGTCGCTTGTCAAGGCCAGCTTAATTGGGCTCTGTCTTTCCCTTGAATGAACGCAAGGAAACGGCGAAGGGTCTGACAATGAGAAATGAGTACGCCCGCACGATATTCCAAGCCCCTAGCCTTGTCAAGACTTTTTGCAAGATTCTTTGCATGCTTTTCAGCAACGTCAAATGGCTGTGGGCCTTGCCCTGACTGGGTCTTGAGTAGCCGCGGCTCTGCGTTCTCCAATGCTTAAATTCTTGCATCCACTTGTTATGGCGGGCGTTGCGAAAACATTTCATGACCGGTTCGCGTGATCTGATTTTCACCTCAAGCAGACTAGTTGGTCTGAAATGGCAAGGCGCCCCACCCCAACCCAGTGGACATGGACAGGGTCCCTCATACTCGGCTCACCAAGAGTTCTCTCCACTTGACCGTACACTCCAAGCACCTTGATCATGTCAGGCGAGCAATATATTAAAGACTTAGGAGTCGATTCAGTGTGAGCAACTATCGCTACATTCAACTCGACGTGTTTACGCGCGAACCTTTTGCGGGTAATCCGCTGGCAGTGTTTCCGGAAGCAGAAGGGCTGACGGACGAGCAGATGCTGAAGATCGCACGCGAGATGAATCTTTCGGAGACTGTTTTTGTGCAACCGCCTGGCCGCGATAAGACTCTGCGTCGTTTGCGAATCTTTACACCGACGCGCGAGATTCCTTTTGCCGGCCACCCGGTTGTAGGAACCTGGAACGCATTGGCGCGTGAAGACGTTGTGCCTCTTCCTGAGGGTGGGAATGGTTGGACGCAAATTCATCATGAAGTCGGCATCGGCGTGCTTCCGGTAGATATCGAATTTAAAGACGGTGCGCCGGTGCAAGTAGTAATGACGCAGGGGAAGTTTGAAATCCTGGGCGAGATTGACGACTGGCACGAACAGGCGGAGATCGCCCGCGCGCTGGGCCGGCTCAGAGAAGATCTGGATGAGAGTTTACCGATTCAAGTGATCTCAACTGGGCTGACATCGTTGGTGGTGCCGATTAGATCACTTGCGGATCTTCGGTATTGCCGGGTTAACGCGGCCCTGCTTGCAGAAATTTACACGCGCCGAGGAGCCACCGGTTGTCATGCTTTTTCACGCGAGACGATCGAGATTGGCGAATCCCGTGCCCACGCACGCTTCTTTGCGCCCGCCGATAACATCGCGGAAGATCCGGCAACCGGTAGCGCCGCGGGAGCCTTAGGCGCTTACCTCGTACACCACGGCGCCTCAGGCGCAGACTCAGTAGACGGAGCCGTTCGATTTGTCGTTGAGCAGGGCGACTTCATTCATCGTCCGAGCCGCATCAACCTTGAAGTTAAAGGCAAGCTGGGCGCGATTGATGAAGTTCGCGTAGGCGGACCTTCGGTTGTGGTTGCGCATGGCGAAGTTGTCTTCTAAATGAGTTTCGGGTTTCAAGTTCCGAGTTTCGACTTCGCGTCTGAAACTCAAAACTGAAACTCGGAACTCGAAAGTGTAGTTATATGACCGACTCACTCGACTTATTAATCATCGGCGCTGGCCCGGCAGGTCTCTCGGGCGCTTATGCAGCCGCGCAAGAAGGTTTGCGTTATCTCGTCCTCGAGAAAGGCACGATTGCTGACACCATCCGTTTGTATCCCGTCGGCCGCACGCTCTTCTCCACGCCAAATGAGCTGGAGATGCATAAGGGAGCCTTGAAGCCGTGCCGCGAGAAACCTACGCGCGAAGAGCTGCTGTCTCATTACATTCACTTTGTGCTCGATCACGATCTCAACATCAACACTGACGAAGAAGTTGTTGGCATCGACAAACTCGACACGGAAGAATTTCTCGTACATACGACCAGGAACGGCTACCGCGCAGCGCGAATACTATTTGCTATCGGTGCGATGGCTCACCCTCGCCGGCTAAACATTCCGGGCGAAGACTTGCCGAAAGTGCACCATCTCTTCGTCGAGCCCTACGCCTACATTCGCAAAGATGCGCTGGTGGTTGGCGGTGGTAACAGCGCGGCCGAAGCTGCCTTGTTCCTTTCCGAGGAAGGTGCGCGCACTACGTTGGCCATCTGGCGCGAAGATTGGGAGAACCGCGATCCAAAAGCCGGCGCGATGAAACATTGGGTGCGCACGCCACTCGAAAAAGAGGTAGCTGCCGGCCGTTTGCGCGTCGTGCTCTACAAAGATGTCATCTCAATTACGGAGCAGGAGGTGACGTTAACAACTGAGGCCGGCGAGTCACTGACGATTCCCAACGACGTGGCGTTTGTGCTTGTAGGCAGCGATGCGGATCTGACGCTGCTGAAGAAACTCGGCGTCAAAACCGAGCCTGGAAAGTTAACTGAGATTCCGGTCTATGATCCGGAAACCTTTGAAACAAACGTACATGGACTTTACGTTGCCGGCCATTTTACGCATGCCCGCCACATCAAAGCGGCCATAGATGTTCCGCGCCGCATTGTGCCGTTGATCGCCCAAGGCTTGCGTGCGAATGTGGCCACAGAATGACAAGGAGTGCATTAGGGCTATCCGATGTCCAAAATCCTCGTCAGATTTCCACCCTCGGCGGTCTTCTGCCTGACCGCGACTCTATTTGTCGCGCCTCTATGCATCTCTTCGTTTGCCCAGGAGAAAAGAGCATCTAACGCATCTTCTTCCTGCGACCGGGAGAACGCGCTGGCGATCCTGGACGAGCAAATTGCCGCCACCAGAACGTTCGATGAGGAGGAACAAAGAGTTGGCGTTTTGATTCGCGCGGCTGAGCTCTTATGGCCACATCAGCAGGAGAAAGCGCGCGCCGTTTTTTAGCGAGGCTTTCGAGCTTGCGGGCCGCTACTACAAGGAGAAAGGGGACGATCCACGAATCGAAGGCGTTGGCTTGATGATTAGCGTTCCTGATCAGCGCTATACCGTTCTCAATGCGATTGCCAAACGAGATTTCGCCTGGGCTCAGAAGCTGACTGCTGAAATACTTAGCGATCAGCAAAGTGAGGCCAGTGAGAAAACCATCAACGGCGAGCAGCAGCAAACCAGGACGGCCGAGAAACTTCTGAGCATTGCCAGTTCGCTGGCAACTTTCGATCAACCGGCTGCCCTTAGCTTTGCCAGGAGCAGCTTGCGGTATCCGGCGACGATGTACCTGCCTTTGTTCCTCTACCAACTTTCTGAAGCTAACCGCCAAGCGGCTGATCAGTTTTATCTGGAAGCGCTTTCTGCTTACGCCAAAGCCCCGATGGACCGTCTGCTTTATCTCTCGTCCTATCCCTTTGGCAACGATCGAGAAGCAGGAGAGATGCCCGGCTACACAATTTACCAAGTCCCCACAGGCTTCGCGGCAAATCCGAATTTACAACGATCGTTCGTACAGGTTCTTTTGCATCGCATACAGCAACGCCTTGGCCAGCTGCTTGAAACTACGCCAGGTGGCCGCGTTCGGAGGCCGAGCAAATGTGGCTTGCCCTGACTCGTTTAGAAACACAAATTCAGGGGACATTGCCAGATCTCGCCATGCAGGTAGAAGAAGCGAAGGATGCCGTTTTCGCACTACTGCCCCAGAGTTCGCAAAACGACGTTGGTCAGATTGTCCGCCAGCAAAGCGAACCCATAAGGAGTTTCAACGAACAGGTGGCGGCGGCTGAGAAGAATCCCAATGTTGACCGTCGTGATCAGCAACTTGTCTTTGCCGTAATGGGCGCTTCTGCAAACGAGGAACTGGACACGGTGCTTAGAGTATTTGAAAAGATATCGGACTCCGCCTTGCGGCCACCGTTGTTAAATTGGATCTACTTCAGTCGCACTCAAAGTGCCATAAAAAACAAGCAACTCCAGGAAGCTCGAAAGTTCGCGTCCAAAGTTGTTGAGCTGGACCAACGCGGCTTTCTTTATTTTCAGATCGCCGAGGAATCACTGAAACAGACTATGGATCAGACCCAGGCGCGAGAAATGCTCGAAGAGGTAGTCGATAGCGCGGCCAAAGCCCCGGCTACAATTGTGACGGCACGCACGCAGCTTGGCATGGCTTATCTCTACGCCAGAATTGATTTGAACCGGGCGATCGCGGTATTGGGAGACGCCGTGAAGAATATCAATCGCATTGAGCAGCCAGATTTTTCGCGGCAGTTTGTGTTGAGGAAGATTGAAGGAAAAACTTTGTCAGTTGTCATTGGGCATTTAAGACACATGAGAATCCCAAATGGAAAATGAGAAATGAAAAATCGCTCGGGTTTCCATCAGCCATTGCTTTCTGCTTTCTGCTTAGCCTCTTCCCTCATTCTGGCGCTCGATCATCCATTCAGGATAAACCGGCGCTGGGGCGGTGGTGGCTGAGAGGACTTCGATCTCCGCTGCCGTTAACTCCAGGTCCGTCGCCTTCAAATTGTCTTCCAGCTGTGACATCTTGTTCGCGCCGATGATGATCGAGGTGATGCCGGGTTGAGCCAGCAACCACGCGAGCGCCACCTGAGCGACTGTTGCTTTCTTCTCTTTTGCAATTCTCTCCAGCGCTTCTACCGCGTCGAAGCCTCGCTCTTCGTCGATTGGTGGAAACTCAAAGCCACTGCGCCGAGCACCTTCAGGGTTGGGAGTGTCGCGGCTATATTTGCCGGACAGGAAGCCCCCCGATAGCGGCGACCATGGCAGGACCCCGAGGCTTTCCTCACGACACAACGGCAGCAACTCGTGTTCAAGGTCGCGACCAACAAGTGAATAGTAAGCCTGGAGTGAAACGAAACTTGCCCAGTCGTGAGCGCGAGACAGGTAAAGGGCTTTCATGAGGTGGCGGCCGGACCAGTTTGAACAACCGATGTAGCGCACCTTACCCTGCCGCACCAGATCGTCGAGCGCGCGCAGTGTTTCTTCAACTGGCGTGAGAATGTCCCAGCCGTGGACCTGGTAAAGATCGATGTAGTCAGTCGCGAGTCGCTGTAAGCTTTGCTCGATTGACGAAAAGATATGCTGCCTCGATATCCCTACATTGTTCACATCGCCCGTGCCCGCCGTTGCGGCTTCACTCATTGCGCTACGCACCTTCGTCGCAATGATCGCCTTGTCGCGCGCGACACTGCAATCTTTCAGCGCCTGGCCCAGCACCGTTTCCGATTCGCCATAAGAATAGACATCGGCCGTATCGAAGAAATTGATGCCAGCTTCAAGCGCTCGGGCGACCATCGCGTTCGCATCTGGTTGATCGACAACTGCGATGCCATAGAAGTTTTGGCCAAAGGTCATTGTACCCAGACAAAGTTCAGAAACTTTCAAACCCGTGCGTCCTAATAGTCTGTACTTCATGTTTTTCTCCACAGAGTCTCAGGTTATGGGAATCGTAACGCGCCATAGCGGCAACGCAAAACTGCCTATTCACGATTTACCATTTACGATTTACTATTCCTGCATGCGATACAGACAATTCGGACGAACGGGCTGGCAGGTCAGCGAGATTGGATACGGCATGTGGGGAATGGGTGGCTGGACTGACTCGGATGATCAGCAATCGCTTCAATCCCTGCAAGCGGCCGTGAATCTCGGCTGCAACTTCTTCGACACTGCGCACGCCTACGGCGAAGGCCATAGTGAGAAGCTGTTGGGACAAACTGTGCGCGCCAATCAGGATAGGCGACTCTACACGGCCACGAAGGTCCCGCCGATGAATAAACAGTGGCCCGCGCGTCCGGAGTTTGCCCTCAAAGAATCTTACCCGCCGGATCACGTGGAAGAGTATGTCCACCGGAGCCTGGAGAGTGCTGGTCTGGAGAGTTTCGACCTGATGCAGTTTCACACCTGGGAAGATGATTGGCTGCGCGATGATCGCTGGCTCTACAAGCTGGACGATATGCGCAGCCAGCGGCTAATCAATGCAATCGGCATCAGCCTTAACCGTTGGGAGCCCTGGAATGGCGTGCGGGCAGTCAGGACCGGGCAGATTGATTCAGTACAAGTCATCTACAATATTTTCGATCAGAATCCTGAGGATGATCTGTTTCCCGCATGTGAGGATATGAAGACGGCAGTGATTGCGAGGGTTCCTTTTGATGAAGGGACGCTGACGGGTACGCTCACCAAAGAGAGCAAGTGGCACGAAGGTGATTGGCGCAACACTTACTTCGTTCCGGAGAATCTTAACGCGAGTGTGGATCGCGCAGATGGTTTGAAAGAAGTCCTGCGCAAATGGAACCAGGAGCATTCAGGCGAACCTGAGATCACTATGTCCGAACTTGCCCTGCGTTTCATTCTTACGCACCCTACCGTCACTACCATCATCCCGGGAATGCGGAAGCTGTCTCACGTTGAAGCAAACATCGCCGCCGGCAATGCCGGTTCACTGCCCAGGGAGTTATACGAACAACTAAAACAGCACCGCTGGGTGCGAAAACCCACGCCATGGTCGCAGTGACGTAAAGCACCCTGTCTTTTTTAGCCGCCTAATTCATAGTGGAAGCTGATTTCCGGCCGCGTCCGCCCGTTTATAATAATCCGCCCGTTAGCACTGTCGGCAACGATAAGGGATAATGAAGCCCTACTTAACTAAGGAGCAAAAATGAGCTGGAACCAACCTTCGTCGAATCAATCTTCAACCAAAGAACCTGCGTTTATGCCCGTGGATGTGCGCGACGAACGCGTTGGAGCATTCCTAAGTAGAGTCTACGGTTGGATGTTTCTCGGACTTCTGATCACTTCCGGGACCGCTTTGGCAGTGGCGTCAACGCCCGCGATAATCGAAAACCTGCGTCTCAATCGCTTGCTGTTTTTGGGTTTGCTTTTCGCTCAACTCGGACTCGTCTTCTATCTCGCCGCACGAGTCGACAAGGTTTCGCCAGCGACAGCAGCCGGACTCTTCGTCTTGTACTCAGCGCTCGTAGGAGTTACCTCATCGGTGATACTTCTGATGTATACCGGTACTTCCATAGCCTCGACGTTCATTATTACCGCCGGGATGTTTGGCGCCACAGCGTTCTTTGGAACAGTTACCAAAAGAAGTCTCGCCGGCCTCGGTCAGTTTTTCTTCATGGGTTTGATAGGACTCATCCTCGCTATGATCGTGGGAGTATTCTGGCATAGCGATGCGCTGCAATTTGTAATTTCAGTTGTAGGCGTCTTGGTGTTTACCGGTCTGACGGCGTGGGATGCGCAGCGTCTGAAGCAGATGGCCGTTGCTCTTCCCAATGGCCGCGTGGGATCTTATGCGGTAGTCGGTGCTTTATCTCTCTACCTCGATTTCATTAACCTGTTCTTCTTTTTGCTGCGGTTCACAGGGAACCGGCGCAACTAACGATTTCAGGGAATCAGCAACAACTTGCCGGTAGTTTTTCTGCCTTCGAGATCGCGATGTGCTTGTTGCACTTCCTCGAGCGGATAGGTTTTGTAAATCCGCAGTTTCAGATCGCCGCGCACAACCATTTGCAAGAGGTCGTTGGAGCGGTGTTCCAGCTCCGCGCGAGTGGCAGCGTAATGTTGCAGGCTGGGACGCGTAATGAAGAGCGAGCCGTGTTTGGTGAGTTGCATGAGATCGAACGGCGGCACTGGACCACTGGCGCCACCGAAGAGAACGAGGTAACCGCGCGGACGTAGTACCTTAAGACCTTTTTCGAAAGTATCCTTGCCTACGCCGTCATAAACAACATGAACCCCTTTACCATCGGTTAGCCCCGGAATTTCAGTCTCAAAATCCTGCTTCGTATAGACGATCACTTCATCTGCGCCGGCATCGCGGGCCAGTTGCGCCTTCTCTTCAGAACCCGCCGTTCCGATTACGCGCGCCCCGAGATTTTTTGCCATCTGAACCAGCAGCAGGCCAACACCGCCCGCAGCCGCGTGAACCAGAACCGTATCACCATTCTTTATCGGGTAAGTGCTATGGCTAAGATAGTGCGCGGTCATCCCCTGAAGCATGGCAGCCGCCGCCTGATTGAAGACCAGTTCAGCCGGAATCTTAACGACACGGTCGGCAGGCACTGCGGCATATTCGGCATAACTTCCCAGCGCGCCGGTGTAGGCCACTCGTTCGCCCAGTCTAATGTTTCTGACATCAGCACCTACCGCCACTACGATGCCCGCCGCTTCCTGTCCATTAACGAAGGGCAGCGGAGCGGGATAGCGGCCCTCGCGGAAATAGACGTCGATGAAGTTCACGCCCGCTGCTTTGATCTGGACCAACGCTTCGTTTGGTTTGGGATCGGGAGTGGGAAGATTGACCAGGGTGAGCACCTCCGGCCCACCAAGTTCGGCAACTTGAATGGCTTTCATGAGGAGAATAGTAAATCGTGAATGGTAAATAGTGAATAGCAGGAAAAAGTAAACAGCAAGCAGCAAACAGCAAACAGTAGACAGCCAGCATTTAGCCAGGGACTCCACTTCAATAAAATTACGCTATGGGGTGTCTGCTGTTTACCGTTTACCGTTTACTGTTCACTGTTTACTGTTTACCGTTTACTGTTCACTGTTTACTGTTATCCGATATGAGTAAGATTCTAATAATTGGCGCTGGTGCAGCCGGATTGAGTGCCGCGCGTGATCTCGCTGTTGCTGGTGCTCAGGTGGAGGTGCTCGAAGCTCGCGAACGTGTCGGCGGTCGCGTGTACACCATACACGACAGTTCCGCTGTTTTGCCGATTGAACTCGGTGCGGAATTCGTTCACGGTAAACATCCGGTGCTTTGGGAAATACTCACTGAAACTGGTGCGCCGTTTTGTGAGGTAACTGATCGACACTGGTATTTCGAAAACGGCGCTCTCAGTAAGTCGCATGATTTCTGGAGTAAGCTGACAGCTTTGATGGACTTGATGAAATCCGAAGAACCTGATCGTTCCTTCAAGGACTTTCTCCAATCGCTACCTGACGACGAGGAAACTCGCCGGGCGAAAGCAATGGCGAGCAGATACGTCCAGGGGTTTCATGCCGCGAGAATTGATCGCATCGGCGTAAGAGGACTGATAAAGGCAAATCAAGCTGAGGACGAAGTTGGGGGAGATAGATCGTTCCGTATCCTGGGCGGCTACGACACGATAATGGACGCGTTGCACGAACAGGCGCTCGAGCGCGGCGCCATCTTTCATCTGAACACAATCGCCAAAGAACTTCACTGGGACAAGCAACGCGTGCAAGCTGTTTGCGCGAACGGCGAAAGCTCACGGATGTTCACGGCTTCGCGCGTCGTAATCACCTTGCCGCTTGGCGTCTTACAAGCAGATGAGGACAAATCGGGGACGATGCATTTCCTGCCTCGATTGCCCGAAGACAAACGGAACGCGATCCGGTTGCTGGCGATGGGTCAGGTTATCAGGATCGTGCTGCGATTTCGCAGTCGCTTCTGGGAAGAGTTGGATATTCCCGGAACCGGCGGACGTGAGGATTTAGAGCAACTTGGTTTTATTCATTACCCGGAAGCGCCCATTCCTACCTGGTGGACGTTGTTGCCCGTTCGCGCCCCAATGCTGGTGGGCTGGACCGGCGGAT
>DASWDX010000370.1:0-7414 GCA_036395055.1 Pyrinomonadaceae bacterium
TACGCGAGCCCGGTCATTAGTCGAAAGTGAAGCAAAAGCGTCTCGCGCTGCTTGCGCTTCACCGCCGTGACGAAAGATTACCTCGCTCAAATTGATGCTTCGGCCGTCGTGACCGTAGGGCGCTGTAGAACCCACACCCCAGAGTGGTGAAGTCAGAAACTGTGTGCGCAGCGTACCGTCATAGTTCCGCTCGTAGAAGTTCGATCCCAGATCGTGGCGCTTGAAATCGGTGAAAATGTTCTTGACGAGAAATGATGCAAGCTTAGGTCGCTTCATGTTGGGAAAACCCAAGTGATCGTCAGTCTCATTGAACAGAGACTTGGCCGTGGAAAACAAGTTATTAAAAATGCCGTTCACTGGATCGTAAACCGTGTCGACATCGGCGACACGCCAGTCATGGTTGATCTGTAAATCGGAGATGTGACACTGCGCACAGCCGATTTGCTGAAAAATCGCGCCGCCCTTGATCGTTTCGTTACTCTGTTCGTAGGCGGCGGGCTTGAAGTAGTTGAGCAAATAGAACTCCATGTGATCGACGAGACTGGTGGGAATCTCATTGACTACACCGTCGGCGTCCGGATCTGCCGACGAGCTATCAGTCGGCGGCGCTTCGATCCGATCCAGCAAACCGTCGAGCACAATGCCTGAAGGCGTCACCATTCTCCCGCCGTTGTGCGCCGCCATCAGTTCAGGATCAACTGCTTGTAAGCCCATCTCGTTCTGGAGCGCGCCAACCACGAATTCACGTATTGAAATCGTGCCGCCGTGTGCGAACAATGGGCGCACGCGCAGGTCGGGATCGACGCCTTTGACCTGCGCAGTGTCGACAGTGCCATCGCTGTTCGCGGTAATGGAACCGTAGTTAATACCTTTGCTAACCAGCTGCTTACTCACCGGATGATGGCTGCTTTGCGCATCTGCGACGGCTTGTGCACGGATCGCGCGCAGGTCCGAAGTTATCTCGTCCGCCAGCATCTCTTTCAAGCCAAGACCAAATAGATGTGGAGCATCGCGACTGTCCGGCCTGGTCGCCACATCACCGCCAAAACCTGCTGCCCCGCGCGGCCGTCCATGACAACCGGCGCAACTGTCGGCCAGTCCCGCGCCAAGTGCAAGGTTAGTGTTAATGTCACCTGCTCCGTCAGCGCCAGCGAGGGGCCCTTGCCCTTGTGCGCGCAGGAACTTGCGCTGGAAAAGCTGCCGCCCACGGCGAACCGCACGAAAGGGATCGCGCGCTATGATGAATGAGGACGAATCAGGCGTCTGCAAGTCGCCGCGCCCTGCACCAACTTCCTCAGCGAGCGACTTCGCAATGCCTGCGTTCGCGATATTCGGATTCTGCGTCCGATCAATCGATTGAGAGAGGACTGTGTTGCCGGCAAGAGCAACAGCAACCGCCAGAAATGTGAGTAGCACGGCAAGTTGGAATCCATCTGTTTTCATGTTGTGGTCCTCCTCTCGATTTCCTAATTGCTGTTGTCAGTTCTGTTGTTTAATCAACACGGCGCCCCAAAGTGCAACCAGGGAGTCACGCTTGCTATGACTGCCGTCAATAGAACGCAAGCTTATGTAAGAGTTGACCAACCTACGGCAGGGGTCGGAAGAAGTTTTCCGTCACGTACCTAGCGACCTTGCGTCCAATCTGGTCTCCGTGGTGCATCGAGTGACGCCAGTGCAAGCCGGCCCAAACACGCGCATCGTCGACATCGCGCATGAGAGCATTCATGTCGTAGTAGGTGCGCACATTCTGAACCAACTGGGGGACGGCGGTCTTACTGGTTGTAAGTGTCCAAGTCACCTTGTTAGTGCCGAAGAATGCCGCCACGGCGTCCGTCAATGCCGTCGAGAAGAAACCGTGCGCTGAAGGGTACTCGGGATGGTTCACCGTTAGTAGAGGCGTCCAGCTTGGGTCGGGATCAGTGTCAGGGTTGCCGTCGGTGTCGGCTCGCGGTATCGCCGTGCGCGGCCGCCAGGATCGGTAAAAGTACTTTGCCTCGAAACCCGCAATGACTGCGTCAGCGACTGAGCAATGGACCATCGCAAAGAGTCGGGCGGTGTCACGAACGCTCAGCCCGCGTGAGATAGCCAGTCCGATGAGATTACGGTTATAAAAGACGTAGGCGTGCTCGGAATAAAAATAAACGATGTCCGTCTGCTCGGCTGAACGGAACGTGCTATTTGAGCGCCCATAGTCGCGCGTTTCGATGAAGTCTTCAGTGTACGGTTGCGAATTCAATGGATTAGGACCGTCAGGCCTGAACTGCGATGGATTCGTGAATGTGAACGGCCTGACCGCACTGAGCTTCGCGTCGACTGGCTGCGTGCCGCAGCCCGCGTTTGGTTCGAACTCGCCTGCCGGAGGCGGGTCTGAACTGCACTGGTACAACACTACATTATCGAAGCCGTCGTTGGCCCGAAGAGTGACCATGGCCGCTGCCGCGGACTCACCGACTTGAGTGCCATCGATTTTGGCTTGACCGTCCGGGATGTTCGCCATGTAGAGATCGTATTGCGCATCCAGATATGAAACCTGCGACGCTGCGACGCGTGCCCGAGCAGTGCGATACGCAGCTGTGGCGACGGCAGCTCGGACGTCGGCCCCAGGCGGCGCCGGGATGGACGCTGCATACGGCGTGTAGCCGCCCTCGATTGCCATAGCTGCGTCATACATCGCGAGTTGAATTATTGTGTTTAGCACCTCCGAGCTCGTGGGCGGTCTCGGAGGATTCTGATCACTGATCTTCACAACCGCAGGTTGAATGATCGCGGACCAGTCAGTGACCACGTTTTGGCCCAGGCTGCTCTGCGCGTACAGGCCAGAACACAGCAGTAAACAAATTGAGGCATAGATCTTTTTCAGCATGATTTTTCTCCCGGTATTCTCAGCGGACATGCAGGGGCGATGTTTTCGCTCTTCAGATTGAGTTTTCCCTTCTCATAAAAACATCTGAAATCCGAGAGGGGTCGCTTCCCTTCATTAGCCCAGTGCGTTCACCTATTAAGGCGTCGGCTTCGTTCAAAAACTGCCAGCCGTCGAGGAAATTTTTCGTGGGACGTACTGCACTAGCGATCCGCGCAGAGGTGCTATAATTCGAGACCCCGACACATAAGCTCACTGCCGCAGGAGGGTCGGATGGACCATCCCCCCACGCACGAAGTCACGCGACTGCTTCTGGCTTGGAGCGACGGCGACCAGTCCGCTTTGGAGCAGTTGGTCCCGCTGGTCTATGACGAGTTGCACCGTCTGGCTGCGCACTACATGAGCGGGGAACGCGCGGGACACATGCTGCAGACTACGGCGCTAGTCAACGAGGCTTATATGAGGCTGGTCGATTGGAAGGACGTGCGGTGGCAGAACCGCGCACACTTCTTCGGCGTGGCCGCACAGGTTATGCGCCGCGTGCTGGTTGATTTCGCGCGCGCGCGTCAGTCCGCCAAGCGTGGCGGTGAGCTGCGCCGTGTCTCGCTTGCGGAGGGGGCGGTTGTCTCCGAAAAGGAGGGCGCGGACTTCATCGCCCTGGACGAGGCGTTAGAGAGCTTGGCCGCCATGGACCCGCGGAAGAGCCGGGTCGTCGAACTCCGCTTTTTCGGCGGCCTGAGCGTGGAGGAGACGGCAGAGGTGTTGAAGGTTTCACCGCGCACGGTGATGCGGGAGTGGAGCTTCGCGCAAGCGTGGCTGCACCGGGAGTTGAGCACGGGGTGATGACGCCTGAGCGTTGGCAGCAGATCGATCAGCTTTATCACGCCGCATTAGAGCGGGACGCGGCCCTGCGCTCGGCGTTTCTCGACCGTGCCTGCGGCGGCGACGCGGAATTGCGCCGAGAGGTCGATTCCCTGCTGGTGTCTCATGAACGAGGGAGGGCCTTTATGGCCGAGCCGGCCTTGAGAGTGGCCGCGCAGGTGCTCGCCGGTGACCGTGCCGAGTCGCTTGTGGGGCGGGTGCTCGCCCACTACCGTGTCGTGTCCCCGCTGGGCGCGGGCGGAATGGGTCAAGTCTATCTGGCCGAAGACACCGCCCTCGGCCGTCGCGTTGCCCTGAAGCTCCTACCTGAGTATTTCACGCACAACAAAGAGCAGGTTCAGCGCTTCAGGCAGGAGGCGCGCGCCGCTTCGGCCCTCAATCACCCGAACATTCTCACCGTTTATGAGGTCGGGCAAGTGGATGGCGCGGAGTTTATGGCCACCGAGTACGTCGAGGGCGAGACCCTCAGAGCGCGCATGGCGCGCACGCGAATGCCAGTAAGTGAGGTGCTCGATGTCGCCATCCAAGTCGCCTCCGCCCTTTCCGTGGCGCACGAGGTGGGCATTGTCCACCGCGATATCAAGCCCGAAAACGTAATGATTCGAGCTGACGGGTTAGTAAAAATCCTCGACTTCGGAATCGCCAAACTGACCGAGAAGCTAAGTGCAACTGATTTAGAAGCGGCAACTGAAGCACAAACCAGAGCGGGCATGATAATCGGAACAGCCGCATATATGTCGCCGGAACAAGCGCGGGGGCAAACAGTTGACGCGCGGTCGGATATTTTCAGCTTCGGGGTAATGCTTTATGAAATGTTGGCGGGCAAGCGGCCATTTGCAGGCGAGAATGCGATAGAAACAATCGGTTTAATCCTGAATAAAGAACCCGTGCCTTTGAGCCAGCAGAGGCCTGAAGTTCCGCACGAAATTGAACGGATAATTAACAAGACGCTCAGAAAAGACCGTGAAGAGCGTTACCAAACGGCGAAAGATGTACTAATTGATTTGAAAGCTGTCAAACAAGACTTGGAGTTTCAGAAAAAGTTGGAACGAACCGCAGCCACAGATCGGGAAGAAGCGAAAACGCAAGTCGTCAATGCCACAACAAGCGAAATTGCCCCGCACAATACAACTGCTGAAAACACCGGATCACGCGCTCGATGGTATCGACGCTGGCCGGTGATGGCCGCTCTCGGCGTGCTCTTGCTCGGAAGCATCGGGCTTGGCGGATATTTCTGGCGGCAAAGAACGGGTCCATCAAATGAGAAAAGGTCAGTTGCGGTTATGCCGTTTGTTAATGAAACCGGCGATCCGCAGGTCGAATATCTCTCCGACGGAATGACGGACACGCTGATCAGCAGTTTGTCGGAGCTTCCGAACATAAGGGTAAAGGCACGGACTTCCGTTTTTCGGTACAAGGGCAAGGAGATAGATCCGAAGCTTGTGGGCAAAGAGCTTGGCGTGCAGGCGATAGTCATCGGGCGTGTGGCTCAGCGTGACGGACGAACAAATGTCTTGCTCGAGGTGGTAGATACCGAGTCCGAGGATGTGATCTTCAGCACGAAATATGACAAGCCGCAGTCCGCGCTTGTTACGCTGCAGGGCGACATTGCCCGCGATGTTTCGCGCAAACTAAAAAGCAAGCTTTCGGGAGCCGAAGAGGCAAAAGTCACGAAAACCCATACGGCCGATCCCGAGGCCCTTCAGCTATATCTTCAAGGCCAGTTCTATTGGCACAAAGGCGGCCGCAACAATGTGCTGCGCGCCACCGACTATTTCAATAAAGCCATTGAAAAAGACCCCAACTACGCTCTGGCGTATGCCGGTCTAGCTTCGAATTATAGTTCGTATGAACTTTACAACATTGCCCCGCCCGCTGACTACAGGCCAAAAGCAAAAGCGGCGGCCATGCGCGCACTCGAGCTTGACGATTCGCTTGCCGGGGCACACGTTGCCTTGGGCAAATCGGGGGCAGACAACGCGGAACAGGAATTTCGTCGTGCGATCGAATTGAATCCCAATTATGCTGAGGCACATGACGCCCTCTGTGTTTCTCTCACGTACCAGAAGCGTTTTGATGACGCAATAGCCGAATGCAAAAAAGCTCAGGACTTGGATCCCTCATCCTCTATTGTAACTACAGATTTGGGGGTAGCGTACGCCTTCGCCCGCCGCCCCGACGAAGCCATTGAGATGTTCAGGCGTGCGCATGAAATGGATCCAAGTCTCTTTGTTCCTTTGGGATATCTAGGTTTTGCGCAAACGCTAAAAGGCCAATACACTGAGGCCATCGCTACGTTTCGGAAAGCCATCGAAGTCAGTGATGGCAGTCCTAATGCTAAGTCCCATTTGGCGTATGCCCTGGCAAGGGCCGGACAGCGTGATGAGGCCCTGAAACTGGTTGATGAACTTAAGCGTCAGGCAGCGCACGAACATATTAGGAGTTTCCACTTCGCGGTACCCTACATAGGCCTCGGCAATAAAGATGAGGCCTTCTTCTGGTTGGGAAAGGGGGTGGATGAACAAAGCATAGGATTTGCTGAGCTTGACGTGCACCCTTGGTTTGACGATCTGCGCTCCGACCCTCGATTCAAGGCGCTGCTGATACGAACCAATCTGCCGAAGTCATGAATCAGGCGTCAACTATGAAGTTATTGTTGCATGTCAGGCGCACGGATGTTACATCGTATGGCGGCCCTCATGCCCCGCCGATTGAGGCACTTGTCCCGGCCATGAACCGATTCTTTGACAGGACCCTTGGGCCCGTTCGGGCGGAAATGATCAAAGTTGGGACCGGCCTTCCCGCTGCGTAGATAGTGGCCCGTCACTTGGACGAATACAGGCAATGCCGCCGACATGCGGCCGCTTTGATGCTGTGCGGACGTTGGTTAAACTACGTCTTAACTAGATCGCAATGAAACATAAAGCCAGATTCTCCGCAGGCACATAATATTTATGCGCGTTTTCTGATGGGTCCGGGCGGACGCTTTGATGAGGCGATTACGGAAATTAAGACGGCGATCGACCTCGACCCAGCAGCGTTTTATCATCAAGCGATATATAGGATTGTTTTGACTTATGTCCGTCGCTATGACGAGGCTGACCAGCAATTAGAAAGACTGGCTGCCATGAATCCGAATGGCGCCGCCGGCACCTTTTGGTATGTTGGCGGATTAGAAAGGCATGGACCGCGGAACTGAAGAGATGACAGTAGCAGAATAGGGGCGATTTAGCTTCGGGACCACGGCTAAAAACCGGAGCGCCACGGCATCACTATCCGCAATACGCGTTTCGTTTTGACTATCCTTGAAATACAATCCTGAAACCATGGAGACGGTCTACGAAGCCGCAGGTGGTAGCGACGGGCTGTTAAGGTTAGCCAGCGCGTGGCACACGCGGGTGCTGGAGGATGAAGTGGTGAGCCACGCGTTCAGCCACGGATTCCACCCGCAACACACCGAGCGCCTTGCTGCGTACTGGGCGGAGGCACTCGGTGGGCCAACGAAGTACTCCGATCGCTACGGTGATGAGACCTCTGTCGTGCGGATTCACAGCGGCAATGGGCCGCATGGGGAGATGGACCAGCGGGCGATCGCTTGTTTCGATCAGGCGCTGGAAGATGTCGGCCTCGCCACCAACGAGCGGCTCCGACGCGTGCTGCACGATTACTTCG
>DASWDX010000371.1:0-15884 GCA_036395055.1 Pyrinomonadaceae bacterium
GCCACTCTTCGCATCTCTTTTTGACGAAACCGAACGACGGCCACTGACTGTCAGTGAGTTGACCGAGTCGGTTCGCAAAGCGATCGAAGCGCGCTTCGCATCCGTTTGGGTCGAAGGCGAAATCTCAAACTTCAAGGCGCATTCGTCCGGCCACTGGTATTTCACAATCAAAGACGAGGGAGCTCAACTTCGCGCCAAGTGTTTTCGTTCAGCTAACAGCCGCATACGCTTTCGCCCCACTGACGGCTTGCACGTGAGGGCCCGCGGCCGTCTGACGGTTTATGAAGTTCGCGGTGAATACGAGTTGATCGTGGAAGCGCTCGATCCGGTAGGCGCCGGCGCGTTGCAAGTCGCATTCGAGCAACTGCGAGACCGCCTACAAGCTGAAGGTCTCTTTGCTCCGGAGCTGAAGCGGCCGCTGCCATTTTTTCCGGGACGCGTAGGAGTAGTTACGTCGCGGACCGGCGCGGCCATCCGAGACATCCTTAATGTTATATCGCGGCGCACGCGCACAGTTCACGTGCTTTTCTCTCCCGCGCGCGTGCAGGGAGATGGCGCCGGACGCGATATTGCTCGGGCTATCAAACTAATTAACGACTACCATGATCGCGCCCGCGCACAGGGACGAAACCAGGAGGCGGTGGACGTTCTAATTGTTGGGCGTGGTGGCGGCTCGACTGAAGACCTCTGGGCGTTCAATGAAGAGGAAGTGGCCCGCGCGATTCGTGCCTCGACGATTCCAGTCATCTCCGCGGTGGGCCATGAAACTGATTTTACCATTGCCGATTTCGTCGCGGATCGTAGGGCGCCAACACCTTCTGCCGCAGCGGAGCTCGTAGCCGCACGCGAAGATCAGCTTTGCGCCGTACTCGCGCAGACCGGTCAAAATCTCTCACAACTGATGCGCTACAAAATCGTGACAGCGCGCAGCCGCGTGCAGCAGCAGGCTCTATCGCAAGCATTCGGTGAAGTACGCGGCAGATTGCGCGACGCCACCGCGTCCACCAACACAGCGATACACCGCCTGCAGATATTGATGAATCAAACCGTTCGCAGTGCGCACCTGCGCGCCGATGCCTTAAGTGGCAGCCTGGCGCCAGCCCAGCTACGTGCTCGCCTGGCCGAAGAGCGTGTCCGCTTTGATTCGGCGTATACTGGCTGCAATACTGCGATTGAGAAGCAGATTGTTGAAGCAAAAAAACGACTCGGACTGGCGGCAACCTCGCTCGATGCGCTGTCGCCGTTGGGCGTGCTGCAACGCGGTTATGCAATAGCACAGAACGCAGACGGCGATCTTCTGCGTGATGCAAAACTCCTTTCCATAGGCGACAAAGTTAAGGTGCGCCTGGCCCGCGGAAGAATTGATGCACGCGTTGAGGGTGTTGAGGATAGCTAGTGACCGCAGTCGTAATGAGGTTCCCGGATGAACAAAAACGACGAACAACCCAAAAGTTTTGAAGCCTCGCTCGAAGCGCTGGAACAAATCGTCCATCAGCTCGAGGGCGGTGACCTGCCTCTCGAAAAAAGTTTGGAATTATTCGAGGAAGGCATTCGCCTTTCTCGTCAATGTCAGGAGCGTCTCAATCAGGCTGAGCGCCGCATCGAGGTGCTGCTTCGCGATAGCCAGGGTCGCCCTGTGGTAAGCGCATTCGAGGAAGCAAAAATAATTTCCGAAGACAGCAACGCGTAAACATGAAAACGTCTTCTGAAATAGCCTCTGTTGAAATGTTAGGCACTGCGATTGACGCCAATTTGGGCCAATTCCTAAACGAAACTCGCAAGGTCGTAGATGCAGCGCTCGATCGAATTCTACCCTCGGAATTGATCCCTCCTCAAAAGGTACACGCGGCGATCCGTTGGAGTGTTTTCGCCGGTGGTAAACGTTTCAGACCATTGCTCCTGCTTGCCGTCGGCACAACTTTCGAGGCGGACTCGGCGCTCCTCATGAACACAGCCTGTGCGCTGGAGATGATTCACACGTATTCGTTAATTCACGATGATCTGCCCTCGATGGATAACGACGATCTCAGGCGCGGGCGCGCAACCTGCCATGTTCGCTTTGGCGATGCAACCGCAATCCTGGCCGGCGATGCATTGCAGACGCTGGCGTTCAAGACAATTTCGGACGATGAGGGACTCTCCCCAGCAAAGCGTGTCCATCTAATCTCGGACGTTGCAGAGGCGGCAGCGACGCCTCACGGAATGGTAGCCGGACAGGCTTACGATCTCGAGGCCGAATCATGTGAAGTAAGCGCCGCGGAGTTAGAACAGATTCACCGGCTGAAGACTGGTGCTCTAATTATTGCCGCAGCCAGGTGTGGCGCCATCATCGCTGAAGCGTCTGAGAACGAACTCGCGGCCACAACCACGTACGCCGCCCAGCTTGGTCTTCTTTTTCAAATCACGGACGATCTGCTTGACGTGACGGCCACTGCCGAAACTCTCGGCAAAACTCCGGGCAAGGACATGCGCTCGAAAAAAGCAACCTACCCGGCACTTTATGGAGTGGAGGCCACGCGTGAACACCTGGCTCACGCCCACCAGACAGCATGCGCTTCGCTGGAGAGTTTGCACCGACCCACCGAGCTGCTGCGCGCCATCGCCGATTTTATTCTGGAGCGACAGGCGTGAGGCAGTCAGAACCGTGACTTCCTACATCTCAGGTTCCTAATACCAATGAAATATAAAGTTGCATTGGTTTTACTAGTTTTGTATCCGCTACTCGCCACGATTTTTTTTGGCGCGGCTTGTCGTCAAGCAACGACGTCAATAACGCCGGCGGCGCCAGTTGACGTGTCTGTTCATAAAAGTGAAATTCAGAAATGGCAGAGCGATCGTCTGGCGAGCCTTACAAAGAAAGACGGTTGGCTCACGCTAATTGGTCTCTTCTGGCTGAACGAAGGTGAGAATAAATTTGGCAGCGATCCAGGGAACCCTGTTGTACTGCCGAAAGACAAAGCGCCGGGCATCGCAGGATCACTTTGGCTTGAGAAAGATCGTGTGCGACTGGCTGCGCGTCCAGGCGTCGAGATCATGGCCAATGGCAAACCCGCAACGGCCCTGGATCTCAAAGACGATAACGACGACAGCGGACCAACAATCCTGAAGCTCGGCTCGCTGTTGATCAACGTCGTCAAACGCGGCGAGCGAATTGGAGTGCGGGTTAAAGATACGGAAAGCCGTACGCGACGTGAGTTTAAAGGTCTCGAATATTATCCGGTTGATCCGAAGTGGCGCATCGAAGCTCGCTTCGAACCTTACCAGCCGCCGAAAACGATTCCCATTACGAACGTACTCAGCATGACGAATGACGAGGCGTCGCCTGGCGCCCTCGCGTTTGAAGTTGACGGCAAGACCTATCGAATTGATCCGATACTGGAGAAAGGTGAGACCGATCTCTTCGTAATGATTGCCGACGAAACGACGGGTAGAGAAACATTTGGCGCCGGACGTTACCTTTACGTGTCGCCACCAGACGCGTCCGGAAAAGTCGTGATTGATTTCAATAAAGCCTACAGCCCGCCATGTGCTTTCACAAACTTTGCCACTTGTCCGCTACCGCCGCGGCAAAATCATCTTCCCTTTCGTATCGAAGCCGGCGAAAAGAAATATGCCGGCAGCGTGCATTGATCCGGGGCAGAACCCCGACCCTCAAGGAGGGCTTACCAACTACGCCTGAGCAATAAGCAGCCCTTGGGGCTGCTTACGCCCACTACTGCTTACTGATATTCCCATTGGGTTTGGGATCATTGAATGGCCGAAGGCAAGTTGTCCTTTAAGCCAGCCTTCTTCTGCATCTCTTTCCAAGTCTCCGGGATAAACGAAGTGATCTGGTGTATCTCCTCGTGATCATCCGCGAATGTTTGATAGAGCGTGAAGTCAGGCAGGGAAAGACACGTGAGCGGAGAATGAAGGTTGTAGCCGGTATCAATGCCGATGGCGCTGTGTGATATGTAAACTCCATGGCGGCCAACGCGTCCCCACAAAGGAAGTAGCGGCGTCGGCGTGTGACCAAAGATACAAGGTTTCCCACGATAGTTTTTGTAAAACTCCATGTCGCGCATCCAGAGCAGCGCTTGCGGCGCAGTGTCGCGTGGATGCTTGGTCCGATCGAGGCCGGCATGCACATAAATAGCGTAATCGTCTTCGTAGTAGAAAGGGAGTGCGTGGAAGAAGTCCAAATGTTCTGACGGCACGTTGCTTTCGATGTCTCGCCGGGCGTCATCGAGATCCTGCTCTTTGGTAATGTTCAGTGCCCTTCCCACATACTGCTCAAAAGTGCGCTCACCGCCGGTGACCGGAGTGATCCAAAGATTCGCGCTGCCATCAATAAAATCCAGCAACATTTGTTCATGATTGCCGCGTAGGCAAAGCACCCGTTCGGGATTGTCCCGCTGGAGATTCATTACCAGTTCGACGCAACCGGGAGCATCGGGGCCGCGATCGATGAGATCGCCCAGAAAGACGAGCATGTCTGAACTCTGGTCGCGCGGAAGCATTTCCAAAAGCCGATGAAGCTGGGCGCAACGGCCGTGAACATCCCCGACGACAAAAGTTTTCATGCAGGGGTTCCCTCGCGTTCCTGAAGTGACGTCCTGACCCTTTGCATCATTTCCTTAAAACGCGGGTCCTCGTGTAGATCCGTCCAAATTGGATCTGACTCAAACCAGAGGTAGTTTTCGTTACCCAGTGCAATGGCCTTCTGCAACCACGTGAGCGCCAGCACTTGTCGACCCTGTAGTAGATAAGCCGACGCGAGCCAGTAAGCAATGTCATGATCGGCGGCTGCGGCTATCTTCACCCTATCGGTCAGCTGCTTGTCGGCCAGCTCATGCTTGCCCTGGGCGCTCAGACAGGTTGCCAGAATCGGGCGAATTCCGTCCATCCTGGGATTACGTTCCAGCACCTGTTCGAGAATCTGCCTCGCTGCTTCAATCTCGCCGCGATAATAGAGTACACGAGCTCGGATAGTTTTGATCAAGGGATGGTCAGGTTCCATTGCTGCGCCCTGATCGAGTTCGTGCAGTGCTTCTTCGTAGCGTCCCTGATACATAAATATGCGTGCGCGATTGTAGCTGGTCACCACGCGCTCGTTCGGATTGAGCCGAACCATGCGGTCAAAACTACGTAAGGCACGGTCATACTCGCTGTCCAGCCGCGCTAACACCCCGCGCGCGAAGTGGACCCCGACGTCATTTGGGTATTCTTCGCGCAACAGCTCGACCTCCGCGCGCGCCTTTGGTTTTTCACCACGGCTTAGATAGATAAAAATCATCTGCATCCGCGCTTCCAGCAATTTGGGATCAAGAGCAAGCGCTTTATCGAATGCAGCCAGTGCTTTGTCGTGATCGTTCGCCTCGCCCAGCCCCTTCAAAACTCGATTGACGTAACAACCACCCAAAGCGGAGTGGGCCAGCGCAAAGTTCGGATCCAGCACGGTAGCTCTCTCGAAGTGACTGATTGCAGCATCCAGGTCGGCGCGACTGATGGTGTGATAGATAAACTTTCCCATGCAGTCGCGTCCGCGCAAATACTCTTCGGAGGCGGCGGCGTCGGCTGTCGATCCTTTTGCCAGTTCGACCTTTTCATCAGGACTCAACTCCACGCGCAGGCCGTCGACGATGTGCTGTACTATCGTGTCCTGGACGGCGATGATGTCGCTGGCGTCGGCATCGATACGATCGCTCCAGAGAATCTCGCTCGTTCTCACGTCGAGCAATTGCACGGTCACTCGCAAATGATCCTTAACGCGCAGGAAGCTCGCGGTCAGGATCGCATCAACGTCCAACTCGCGGCCGACATCGCCCGGGTCAAATTGCTTTCCCTGATATCTCACGATAACTGACGATGGGCGTACCACCAGCGCACGGACACGGGCCAACTCCGTAATCACCGCATCGGCAAGCGAGAATTCGTAGAAGGCAGTCTCGGGGTCATTGCCCAGATTCTTGAAGGGCATTATCGCCAGACTCTTGCGGTCGCGATCGCCAAAGGTGGTTGGCGTTTCGTCGGCGTCTCGGATCTCGCGAGGTTGCGAAGCGCTGCGCCCGCGCGACGAGGAACCGGCGGAACCTTCGCTTCCCGTCAGATTCTTGAACCAACGGACAGCCCGCGACATTGGTCCTTCAGCATTCAGGTGCCGCGGCGCCACCGGCAAGCCGCTTTCGTCGATAAATGCGCCGCTGGTCGTCGCCAGATCCCGCACAACAGCGCGCAGGTCATCGCGAAACTGTCCGATCTGTTGGTAACGATCGCGCGGATTTTTTTGCAGCGCGCGATTGAGTATTTGTTGCAAGCGGGGCGGAACCGGCTCCCGTCTGGCATCGCTAACAGCCGCTGGCTCCTCGTGTAAGACAGCATGACGCACATCGACAGCCGTTCTGCCACGAAAGGGCCAGGTGCCCGTAAGCATTTCGTAGAGCAAGACGCCGGTGGAAAAGATGTCAGCACGGGAATCGACGCGATCGCCGCGGGCTTGTTCAGGCGCTGCGTAAGTTGCCGTCCCATACGGCACTCCTACCTCAGTTAGTTCAGTGTGATGAATACCGGACGTGCGCGCTGCATCGTCGTCGAGTAGTTTTGCCAGACCAAAGTCGAGAACCTTCACCTCGCCTTTGCTGGTTACCATGACGTTGCCTGCTTTGATATCGCGGTGGATTATTCCCTGCGCATGCGCGGCGGCAAGCGCGTCAGCGACTTGAATGGCAATGGACAGGGCGCTCTCGAGCTGCAACGGTTTGCCGTTTACGAGCTGGCGCACGTTGCGTCCTGCAATGTACTGCATCGCTATAAAGTGGACGCCATTGATTTCGTTCAAATCAAAAATAGTGCAGATGTTGGCATGATCCAGGGCAGACGCCAGCCGCGCTTCGCGCTCAAAGCGTTTAACGTTTGCTTCCCTGGTTAAGAGTTCTTCCGGCAGGACCTTGATTACGACCGTGCGTCCGAGCTTGGAATCAATAGCCTTGTAGACAGTTCCCTGCCCGCCCGCACCGAGCTTCTCGAGAATCTTGTAATTCCCTAACGTTGTTCCAACCATGAGGCTAATTGCTTTCGCCTTATTTAACTCCCAACCCTCGCTACATCGCAACCTGATTCAGATCGACTAAAAACGCTGAGCGCACACTTAATGTTTAGAGAAGGCACTTGTGCCCCGAGCGTTGGCGGACAAGTCCATCCCAAACAGCAGGCGGATTGATTGTGAATATATTGGTCTGGGCCTGATCCTGGATATGCACCTTTAGTTGACTAGTAACTTTTGTGGAAACGTGCCCGGATAGGAACACCGCGACAATCGAGTGTAGCGTTCAGGAGAAGAAATGCTTATACTCGGCGGACAGAAAACCCTCTGGGACACGGATCGAAAAAGTTCCAAGGAATCCCAATTCATTGAGTTCTAAAATACCGCCTTGTTAGTCAAGAAGAGATATCAAGCCTGTCTACTGGCCCTCAGTATCCTACTGACTTGTCTGCCGGTAAGCGGGTTCACGCCGCGCGCCATACCTTCGCCAATCCAAGCCGGCGTACAGGCAAACGAGACATTCAAGTTTGGCAAAGTCGATCTGGACCTGCTGGAACAAGTCAACCTGCTGGATAAGCGTTTTGACAAGGAAGGTCTCGTTTATCATGATGCCGATCTTGATGCTTACCTGGACCGGGTGGGCAAGACCGTGATGGCTGAAAAGCAATTGGAAAACGTTGATTGGAGGTTCCATGTCTTAAGAGATCCGACGCTGAACGCCTTCGCACTACCCAACGGATCCATATATGTTAATACCGGATTGTTGGCTTTGCTGGATGACGAAGGACAGCTCGCGGGGGTGCTGGCTCATGAGATGACGCACGTTGCCAGGCGCCATACTTATTTACAGAATCGCAGCATTAGAAAAAAAGTTTTAGCTATCAATATCCTGAACACCATAGGCGCCTGGAACCCAATCAGCGGAGCCGCCGGCGCGGCGATCGATCTAATCGCGAATGTCTCACCTTTCATATTGGCGCTCAGCATATTTGGTTACAGCCGGGATATGGAGAAGGAGGCGGACCTCGAGGGAGTAAAGAGTCTAACTGCAGCGGGCTATGCCCCGGAAGAGATGGTCAATTCGCTAAAGCTTCTGCAGAAAGACATCGAAGGAGAGCAACTGAACTCGTTCTATAGCGATCATCCAAAACTCCAGGACCGCGTTAACTATGTCGGCAACAGTATCAGCAGCACTGCCAGCAAGATGTCCGCCGAACAGTTGCGAGACGCCAGGGCTGAATACCTGACGCAAATGGAAAAAATTGACCGCCATGACATCGAACTCGCAATTAACAATGGCCGGTTTCGCACGGCGGTCTTTGTTAGTCAAAAGCTTGTGGATTTTCATCCCGACTCATCTGAAAACACTTACTACCTGGCGGAAGCCTACCGAGGGCTTGGTCCTCGTGCCGCAGAGTTAACTTCCAAAGAGCTTACCGGAGGCGCCAAGAAGAAAGCTGCGAAGAATCGACGGAAACGAACGTTGGAAGAGGAGGAAGCTGAATTGATGAAAACGCCCGCGGGCCAGCAGGCGTGGAAAACTAATCAAGAAAAGGCCGAGCAGCTTTACTTGAGAGCTTTGGATTTAAGTCGTTTCAATTCCGTGGCCCATCGAGGACTAGGTATGCTCTACGAAAAGGTAGGGAAAAAGGATGAGGCGGCCATGGAATACGGCAAGTATCTCGAACTCGCGCCAAACGCGATGGATAGCGAAAGGTTCAGGCGCCGCATTGTCGCTATCAAAGGGATTTGATCAAATGGCCATGGTCTCCGCCAATACAGCTGGAGAATTACTTGAATGAAAATTTTCCCTCGTCTGGCTCTGCTGTTTCTTGCCGGCATGCTTGTCTGCCAACAAGCCAAGGCCCAATACCTACACCCTAAGATCACTCAGAAGACGGTGACGGTCCATAGCGCGGTCATTCTTCCCGCGAAGGTCGAGATCACAAAAGAAAGCGCTAAGGGTTCGGAAATGATGGTGGCTGAATCCGAACAGGCGAGCAATACAGTTTTCGATGCGGTTGGGCAGGCTCTGGAACAAAAGAAAATCAATATCGTAAAGAGTCCTTTCGACAATCAGGTCGGTATGATGGATGACAATCGCAAATATACGCTCGCCAACATTCAAGGAAGTTACGATGCTTTGTTGCCTAAGCTCCTTAGCAAATCTAAGGACGTAAAGAAAGCGCGGTTCTCATTGGGAGACGAAGTTATGCTTCTAAATATCGATAAGAGCGCGGATGTTCTAATCTTCATTCGCGGGCAAGGGAGGGTGTTTACCAAGGGGAAGACCGCCTTCTCGTTATTGAATCCCTTTAGCCTTGATTTCCCGTTCGCCTTATTCACCATCGGCATCGTCGACGCCCGTAGTGGCGAGGTGCTCGCTTTTACCAAACCCGTTGCTGCCAGTAAAGTTCTTAAGGATCCGAAGTCGCTGCAAAAACTGATCACTAAGTCTCTTAAGAAACTCCCTGCCTCGTCCTAGCCAACTGTGGAAAAAATAAAGGGTAAGGTAACCTACTTGAGAACGTCATGCCAAAGGGGCGGGCTTTTGCCTCAGTTTCATCTGCAATATCACTGTAAAGAAATATTCATTGACATCTACCTGCGGGCTGGCTATTTTTTCCGTAGGATGGCTATACATCTTTAGCCTCCTTCTTGCATTCCCGATTTATTCTCACTCTTAACAACTCGGCCTGCTTTCTGGGAGATTGATCTATGAAGCTCATCACTAAAATTCTGTGCTGTCTTCTTTTGTCAGCAACTTTGACTGGGTGGCAAACCGAAACGCAAGGATTGGCTCGAGGGAGTTCGAATTCATTTGCCCGATCAATCGATAAATTGCAAGCTTCCGATCACGGAGGGAAGATTGAGAGCCGATATGATGGGTTCAGTCACGAAACCGTAGTAACGCTTAGCAAGATGCGAATAACCTGCGGAAGCGTGGAGGAGAATTTTAAAGACGCCTGCGTCAGCTTTGTCGCCGCGCTCCACTGTCCGGGCATCCAACTTGACTATGTCCGCGTCGCTAGCCTGCAACTAATTTTCCAAACCAAGGCTTGGGATCAGCGGCATCCGTTAAACCATCGGCAATTGTCGGTGGTGGCGGACGGTGAGACTTTACGAATTGGTCAGATGAAGTTGATCAGCGAGAGCGTTAATACGCTGATGACGGAAGTGCTGGAAGTTACCATGCCATATCCTGTGTTCGTGAAGATCGCGCGAGCGCGGGTCGTTGAAATGAGGGTGGGTAACAGCGAATTTGAACTGAGATCGGAAAACGTCGCCGCTCTTCGAGATTTGAATAACCGCGTAAAGTTGTGACTATCACTCCAGGCGAAGCCCGACGTCAGAAAGCTCAATAATGAAAAATTTAAAGGCCGCCGCTTCGTAGTAAGCGGCCTTTTCTTTAATAAAATTACTCAGCCCTTTCTGACAGTCGAGGTTTTCCCGGTTACTCCGCAATTCCCATCTGCCAAAGCATGTATGCGTAATCGAAGGCCACTTCATGCAGAAAGTCGTAACGACCGGAGGAGCCACCGTGGCCGGCGCCCATGTTCGTCTTCAACAACAGTGGATTATTATCAGTCTTCATTGCGCGCAGCCGGGCCACCAACTTCGCGCCTTCCCAATAAGGCACCTGGCTGTCGTTGAGTGAAACTTTAACCAGTATCGACGGATAATTCTTGCGACCGACATTGTCATAAGGCGAATATTGCTTAATGTATTCGTACGCCGGCTTCTCGTTTGGGTTGCCCCACTCGATGTATTCGCTGGTGGTCAGCGGCAGCGTAGCATCGAGCATGGTGTTGAGCACGTCGACGAATGGCACCTGCGCCACCACTGCCTTGAAAAGATCCGGACGCATATTGGCAACGGCGCCCATTAACAATCCCCCGGCGCTGCCGCCCTGAATGACCAAACGGTCACTCGAGGTGTACTTATTCTTCTCCAGATAATCGGCGCTCGTGATGAAGTCGGTGAAGGTATTCATCTTCTTCATCATGCGCCCTGCCTGGCGCCACTCTTCGCCCAACTCGCCACCGCCCCTGATGTGAGCTATGACGTAAACGACACCACGATCCAGCAAGCTCAGTCTATTCGAACTGAAGTTTGGCGCGATGGGGATGCCATACGATCCATAGCCGTAAAGCAGCAGCGGTGCCGAGCCGTCGAGCTTAGTTTCTTTGCGGTACACCACCGATAACGGAATCTTTGTTCCATCAAACGCGATAGCGAATACCCGCTCCGACCTGTAATTGTTCTTGTCGAAACCGCCCGGCACCTCCGTTTCCTTAAGCAGCGTGGCCTTGTGCGTGTTCATGTCGTAATCAAACACGGAACTCGGCGTTACTAACGACTGATAGTTGTACCGCACGACCGCTGTCGTAAATTCGCGATTCTGCGCCAACGAAGCTGAATAAACCGGCTCGGGAAATTCCACGCGATGTCGCTTATTTGTCTGGAAGTCGAAAATCTCGAGTTTCTGTAAACCTTGTTCCCATTCCGACAGGACCAGCTGTTTAGCGAAAAGATCGATATCTTCAATCTTTACTTCCGGCCGGTGGGCAATCAGTTCCTTCCAATTCGCCTGAGAGGGATTTGAGACAGGCGCCGTTACCACGCGAAAGTTCTTCGCTCCCTTGTTTGTCCGGATATAGAAAAGGTCGCCACGATGATCGACGTCATACTCGTGATCCAATTCCCGTGGGCTGATGATTTTTAGTTCAGCCATTGGCACATCGGCAGGAAGATAGCGCCACTCTTTCGAGGTCTTGCTTTCCGAGCCCAGCAAAATCACGGCTCTGTCTCGCGAACGTCCGGCGCCAATGTCGAAGAGTTCATCCTTCTCCTCAAAGACCAAGTCGGTCTTGTCGGTTCCCAGAACGTGACGGAAGAACTTGTCGGATCGCTTAGTGACGGCATCTTCAGTAGTAAAGAAGATCGTCTTGTTGTCTGTGGCCCAAGCCACGTTTCCCACTCGTTCGAAGGTCTCGGGCAAAAGCTGTCCGGTACGCAAGTCAGCAATCTGGAGTTTGTATTGGCGATAGCCGGTAGTGTCGGTTGAATAGGCGAGAAGAGTTCCATCGTCGCTGGGAACAAAGGCGCCCACGTTGAAAAATTTCAAGCCCTTCGCCAGCTCATTCTGGTCCAACACGACCTCTTCTTTGGCGTCGAGGTTGCCCTTTTTCCGGCAGTTGATTGGATACTGCTTGCCCTGCTCGGTGCGCGTGTAATAAAAATAATTTCCCCAGCGATAAGGCACGCTGACGTCGGTTTCCTTGATATGGCCGACCATTTCTTTGTAAAGCTTGTCCTGCAAGGCGGCAGTGGGCTTCATCATCGCCTCGGCATAAGTATTCTCCGCTTCCAGATGCGCGATAACCTCGGGATTGCTTTTGTCCCGCAGCCAGAAATAGTCGTCGAGCATCGTATCGTCATGAATTTTTGTGGTTTTGGTTTTCTTTTCAGTCATGGGTGGTACAGGCGTCTTCGCGCCGGAATTAGATTGTGCAGAACCGGCGCCGCTAAGCACCAGGCAAATCGCGAGAACAATCAGGAGGCGTGCCTTCGCCGTTTCCAATTTTTTCATATGAGACCTTTAGCTCAGAAGATGACTAGTCTTTTTGGGGAGGCGACTGGATTCCATGTTTTAACGGCTCACGGCCATTAGTCATCGTGGACCGTTCAACCGCGCGGCGGATTGCCCCAACCTGATCCTTTGTACTTGCCGTTTTCAACGATGCACGGCACGGTAGGATCACCGCCTGAGATGGAAAGCATTTCGGTGCGGCGTGCGCGATCAGTTTGCGCGTCGTAGTCGGTAAATGGAATGCCCTGTGAGTTGTAATAATCCCTGGCTTCCTGGCAATAGGGACACCCTGGTTTTGTGTAAATAACTAGCGCCAAATGACTTCACCCCCGTGCAAAGACATTTTAGCAACGTATCGGCGCAGATGAGAAGCGAGCGTGAAAAGAGAGCCGGACACGCCAAACTGTCCCCGCAGAGAAGACGAATAGAGATACGTCGAATCAGAACCGGGAGCGGCAGCGACCGGTCGATATGTCTCGTCAGCAAGAGTTTTGCCCGGCATACCCGGTCGCTACCGCTCGCATGTTCTGATTGAAGGTGCGAAAAAGATCGCAATGTCATTTTGGAAAAGGAACAGCTATACTTTTGCCCCATGAGCGAGCAGACCTGCGTACCCCTCCAGCCATCCACAATCGATGACGATTTGCTCGACCCTTATGAGAGATTGGTCAGCATCGAAGTGTTGGGTAAGCGGGTAGAGGTGCCGGAGAACAATCGTCTGCTCCGCTGTTTTCAGTATCTCTCGCTAAACACAATTTCGTACGGGGATTTTTGTTGGAACGGGGAGTGTACAAATTGCCAGATCTGGTTCCACACCGGCGGACAATCCAACACCAACGATAAACCCGGCCTCGCCTGCCGCATGGAAGTGATCGAAGGAATGACGATTACTTCACTGAGCCAATTTATCAAGCTCGACGGAATTACGAAATAAGACTCGGGAAAAAGGTTAACGGGGTAAAAGCGAAACGGGGTAAACCGCTTGACCTCTTCCCCGTTGCCCCTTTCCCCTTTTACCCTCTTCGCCAGTTTCCCTTTTCCCCTTTAGCCTCTGCTTCTATAAATCTCTGCGAGCGCGTCTGAGGTCTCGGTGATAGTCGCGCAGATCGCCTCGGCGGTCACGGCGATCTACCCGCAGGTCGCGGCGGTTGACTCTAATCTCATGCGTGTCGGCCCGAATCTCGCGGCGATCAGCCCGTAACTCCTGCCGCGAGGCGCCCTCGCGTTTGTCCTCCCGATATTCGCGTACGTCGCCGCGACGGTCTCTAAGATCTCCTCGAATATCAAGACGATCAGCGCGGATATCTCTCGTGTCCGCCCTGATCTCCCTACGGTCGGCACGTAGCTCCCGCCGCTCTCCCGGATCGATTCCACGTACAGTTGATTGAGCGGTCACGCCGATACAAATCATGAACAACAGCGCCAACATTAGACCGCTTTGCAAAAGTGTTCTCCTCATCTCATATTCCTCCATAAGCTAAAGTTTCTGCCCCGGCCTTAATGGCTGGAGTTAACGAGTCAGCCGAAGCTCAGAGGAGAGACACACTTCAACCTGGAAGCGTAATGATTGCTCACCGGCAGAAATCTTAGTTGCTGCTTCGGAAACCCCTTGCTGAAACTTAGACGCGAGAGAATTGGCGGAAGACGAGTTTTTTAAAGGACGGGTTCTGACCTTTAGTCTCGCAAACACACAGCTAAGCTCTAACTCTAACCTTCAATACTTCGGCACACTCGGATCCACTTCATTCGACCAGGCTGTGATCCCCCCTGTGAGGTTCAGAAGCTTGCCGGCAAACCCCGAACGCTTCAGCGCTTCAATGGCTCGCGCACTACGGCCGCCCATTTTGCAGTGCACGACAGTCTCGCGCGTGGGATCAATCTCCGACACGCGGTTCAAAACCTGCGCTAACGGAATGTGAATTGAGTTTGGGATCTTCGCCACCGCGACTTCGTTCGCTTCACGGACATCAACTATTTGAATGTCCTCGCCATTATCCAAACGCTGTTTTAATTCAGTCGCCGAAATTTCTGGCATAGATTGACTAGTTCCGTTCATGATTCCTCCGTGGAAAGCAAGATTATTCCCTTCAATTGATTAGTCGGCCTGTATTCTATCTGTGCGCCTCAGGCAACGACAACCAATCTCATTTACGGCCGACGATCGTGCGGCTACGGTGCATAAAGTTTTTACCTCACTAGTTTCTTCAATCAAGATACATGCGCTACACTTCCAGTGAATGCAATCCAAAATGCTAAGGCTCTTGTAAACTATGCGCTTTGAGTTTTATCACCCCGGTCTCGATGACGTGCCCAAACTCTCTGTCGATGGCACGGTTTCGAAAAGTGTCCATTTCTCACACTGGCAAGGAAATGAAACGCCGGCGCAACTCAAAGCTGACACGTCAACGGAGATCGCGTTGAATCTCGTCGCTGCTTCGAACAAAGATGAACTGACGCGCGGCATTGAGTTGGTGACCAACAATCATTTCGATACTGACGGAGTGCTTTCGGTCTGGACAGTTCTAACCGGCGAACGAGCGCTGGAGTTGCGCGAGAAACTTGTTCCGGCGGCTGAGGCCGGAGATTTTTCCGAGTTCTCAAACGAGCAGGCGGTGCGCGCAAGCATTGCGATCCAAGGCTCGGATCAACCGACGCCGGGCGATGAATCGGGTTCACCATTGGCTTGTCAATTAGCGAGCGAAATCGTCGACGACGATGCCAGAGCCTACGATTTGGTGATACGTGAAGTGGAGCGGTTGTTGATTAGGACGAATGACTATGAGCCTTTGTGGCGTAGCGGCTGGGAAAGAATTGCGACTGCAATTGAGAGCTTCGAGCGCGGCGCTTCGCAAGTCACTGAGTTTGATGACGCTGGTATTTCCTTAGTGACGCTTGGGCCCGATGTGTTTAGTCCGAGTGGCTTCAATCCTACACGCCATGTGGCGCCTTACATGGCGATCTCGCGTTACGCCAGGGGCAAACTTTTTTTGATAGCGACTCCGTTGAAAGGCGGTTGGGCTTATCGAATTGACTACCCTTACTACTCCTGGGCAGAGACAGTTGTTCGGCCACGCATTGCGCGCCGAGACTTCTCGCAACTCCTGACCACGCTTAATCACCTTGAGGCTGAAGGCGAGGGCGTCTGGAAGCCGGACAACAGCGAACTGTCTTCGGCGATCAAATTTCTCGGCAATGATGGTACGCTCGTTTCTTCAATGCTGGCGCCGGACGAAGTCGTAAAAACCATTCGCGCGTTTTCGTCTTCAGCTC
>DASWDX010000372.1:0-6474 GCA_036395055.1 Pyrinomonadaceae bacterium
TGAGACCATTCATAAGCGGGGCTATCGCTTCATCGCAAAGATGAACGGAGGGTCCCGTATGCAAGTGATCCAGATGCATGAGGAGGAGAACACCACGATATCCGGGTTTGCTGAACCAAGTGTCGAAGCGACGGTAAGTAAGGCCGCGAAAGCTTCTCGCTCGCTGAGCAAGAACCATCTGCGACTTGGATTCAGCCGCCGGGAGTTGAAGGTCGCTTTGCTGCTTGTTTCCGTCTCAGTGGTGATCGTTGCGACTTACCTGCTCACCAACAGGGGAACAGCAATAGATTCTTTGGCGGTCATGCCCTTCATTGCCGAACGGGGTGACGCCGAGATGGAATATTTGGCAGATGGGCTTACGGCGAGCGTTGTCAGCAATCTGTCACAACTGCCCGGCCTGAAGGTGATGTCGCGAAACTCTGTCTTGCGCTACAAAGGGAAAGAAGTGGATCCGCGCGTGGTAGGCCGCGAATTGGGAGTGCGCGCGGTTCTGCTCGGGCGGCTCGAAGCGCGAGGCGAAGATACTATTAACCTGGAGTTGGTTGACACGCGAGACAATCGACAACTTTGGGGCGAGCAGCATAAGCGGAAACTCTCGGATCTACTGCAAGTGCAATCAGACGTCTCGCAGGTAGTCTCGGAAAGATTGCGACTGCGATTGACAGGCGATGAGCAAAAACTCTTTGCCAAAAACTATACGGAGAATAACGAGGCTTACAGACTTTATCTGAAGGGGCGGTATCACCTGGATAAGCGTACAGAAAGGGATGTCGAAAGAAGTAACGAATACTTTCAGCAGGCGGTCAAGCTTGATCCGGAATACGCCTTGGCTTATGCCGGCCTGGCCGATTCTTACTTTGTGCTGGGCGCACTTGGAACACGCTTACCAAAGGAGGTTATGCCGAAGGCGAAGACTGCGGCGGCGAGGGCGTTGCAGTTAGATGAATACCTTTCCGAGGCCCACGCTTCGTCTGGATGGTTGCTAATGTTGTACGACTACGACCTGGTCGGGGCTGAACGTGAATTGAAGCGAGCTATCGAGTTGAACCCAAACGCTGCCATCCCGCATCAGTATTACGCATTTTGTTTGGCAACTCTTGGTCGCTTTGATGAGGCAGTTTCAGAGAGCAAGCGAGCGTTGGAACTCGATCCGCTCTCGCTTTTCATTAACAGGAGCGCTGGAACGGTTCTCTATTGCGCGCGACAATATGATCAGGCAATACACCAGCTCCAGAAGACCTCCGAATTGGACCCCAATTTTCGCCACGTTTACGATTGGCTTGTGCAGGTTTATGGAGCAAAAGGCCTCTACGATAAAGCGGTGGAGGCTGATCTAAAGCAAAGAGAGGTCGCCGGTGGATACTTGAAGGAAACCATACCAGCACTGAAGAAAGCATACGCGTCAGCAGGCTGGAAGGGTTATTGGCAAAAAGCATTGGAGAAAGAGGTCGCGCAACAAAATTTAGATAACAATCCCTATGTAATCGCTCTCATATACACGCGACTGGGAGATAAAAAGCTCGGGCTTCAGTGGCTGGAGAGCGCTTACGCCGAACATATTTGCGAGATGACTACAATCAAGGTTAATGCCGAGTTCGACAGTCTTCGCTCAGAACCACGCTTCCAAGAATTGCAGCGCCGCATCGGGTTCACTCAATGAAGGCCTCAATCATGATCAGCTGGCCGCTTGATCCACTTGCACGTGCGAGTAAATTGTCAGCGTTTTTTTCTTGACTCCAAAAGGGGATATTGCTATTAGTTCACGCCACGAACAAATTGGTTCCCGCTGGTCGGCCTGTTCCCTGAGGTGACCTTCAGGAGACCGTAGTAAAAGTTGCTCGGAGCGGGCTAAATTTCGAAATGCGAAAGATAGATCTCACCAATTTTCAGGTTGCGAGGAGCGAAACGGCCCGCGACATTAACCGGCGCATCGTGCTGAACTTGATTCGCACTCATCAGCCAATCTCTCGAGCCGATTTGGCACGACATTCCGGGTTGCAGCGGAGCACGGTTTCCGTAATCGCTGAGCAGCTGATCCGGGAGAGATGGGTGACGCAGGGCGCAAACGGCCACACCTTGCGGGGCCGCAGACCCAGATTTCTTCACTTGAACAAAGGGCGTGTCGGCATTATTGGTATCAACGTTCGTCCAGCGACCACCACCATAGCGCTTGCCGATCTTGATGCAAACTTTGTGGCCCAGGAGTCACTTCCCACGGCTCCGAATCCGGAACAATTTATCCATGAATTGGCACCGCGCCTGTGCAATCTGATCAAGATGCGTCCAGAGATTACCTGTGAAGGCATCGGTGTAAGCCTGCCTGGTCGCGTGGATCTGGCCTCACAACGACTGGTGTTCGCGCCCAACCTGGGGTGGAGTGACTTTGACCTAAAAACGGCGCTGGAACAGGCGACGGGATTGCCGGTGGAGTTGGAAAACGCCGCGAATTCTTGTGCGCTTGCTGAAATGTGGTTCGGAAAGCAGTCCTTCGCGGTGCGTAATTTAGTGGCCGTCACAGTGTCTGAAGGGATCGGGGTCGGCCTGATTCTCAATCACCAGCTCCTTCAAGGATCGAATGGGATGGCTGGTGAGTTCGGACACACTGCGATTGTTCCGGATGGTCTCGAATGCAAGTGTGGCAATCGAGGTTGCTGGGAGGTATACGCGTCAAGCTCTGCTGCTGTTCGCTATTATATTGAGGCCTCCTTGCCGGTGCGCAGCGGAAAAAACGGAATTAAACGGACGGAAACGAGCCTGACTTTGGATGACTTGTTGCGTTTGACGGAACAGGGTGATCCGAAGGCCAAAGAGGCCATTAATCGGATGGCGGATTATCTGGGGAGAGGTATTGCCGTGCTGGTCACCGGGTTGGCGCCTGACGTGATCGTCGTGATCGGTGAGATTACGCGCGCATGGAGTCATGTCGGTCCAATCATTAATGACACCGTGAAACGCCATTCCTTCACGCGTGCCGCAACGAGAGTAGTTCCGGCCGATCCGTCGTCCCAGCCAAGGCTTCGGGGTACGATCGCGCTGGTATTGCAGAAACACTTTGGAGCCCCATCGGTTGCCTGAGAACGCTTCCCGTGACCCTTTTGTTGTGGACCCGAACTAAATCGGTTAGGGGCTCGTTCCTGAGTTTCAGCTGGCAATAAAAACCAGTGTTCAGAGCAAAGCACAGTCTCTTAGAGAAAGTCCATAGGTCCGACGAGTTCGTTTGGGAAGTCCAAACTAGGGGGTAACACGACAAGGCGTCATTCTCGCCTGGGATGCGTCGTCGCAAGGCTGGCGTCACTCGTTCCATGGCGGCAAATCTCAAGAACCTTCGAACTAAGGAGATAAACCAATGTTCAATTTCAACAGAACCACGCTACGCGGGGCCCGGTTTAGCGACGTGAATGCACCGGCCGGAGGCGGACAATCTTCGATGATGGCGCCACTCCTGATATTAATGCTTCTGGCCTTTGTCGCGCCGCGGGTGGCTTACACGCAGGTGCTCTACGGCTCGTTGACGGGAAACGTGACGGACCAGAAAGGCGCCACCGTCCCCGGAGCCAAGATCGAAGTGACCAACGTCAACACTGGCGATATCAGAAGCGTTTCTACGGATGAGCGTGGCGCGTATACGCTTAGCGATCTGCAAGTCGGCGTCTACAAGATCACCATTGCTATGTCCTCATTCAAAACCGCGCTCAAAGAGGATGTCAGGATAGAGGCCAACAAGGTACATCGTTACGATGCGCAGCTGGAAGTTGGGGACGTCAACGAGACTGTCGTTGTCACGGCCGGTCAGGAAGCCACGCTGCAGACGGATCGGGGTGACGTGAACGTCACGCAGTCTGGCCAGCAGATTAACAACTTGCCGCTGTTCGGCAGTGTCGGTCGAAACTACCAGAGCATGCTGCAGCTAATTCCAGGCACCTCAAGGGGCACAGGAAGCTTTTTCCTCAACGCCACCGGCAACGGCGAGGATAACTCCGCCGCCGGCAACCCGCAGAGATCCATCTCCTACAACGTCAACGGCGTGTCGCGTTTGCAGAACAACACGAAGATTGACGGTTCGAGCGTCATTTACCCCTGGCTGCCGACCAACACCGTTTACGTGCCGCCGGCCGAATCCATTCAGGAGGTGAACATTGTCACCAACGCCTTCGATGCCGAGCAGGGGCTCGCCGGCGGGGCGGCCATCAACGTTAGCATCAAGACGGGCGGGAACGACTTCCACGGCGTCGGCTGGGGTTACGACACGAACAGTCGCTTCCAGTCGCGGCGCTTCTTTCAACCGACGAACCAGACGGTGATTCCGAAGAACATCCTCGCGCAGTTCGGCTATGCCTTCAGTGGGCCCATTATCCTGCCGCGTTTCGGCGAGGGAGGGAAGTCGATTTGGAGCGGCAAGAACAAGCTCTTTTTCTTCACCGATCTTGAGCGCACGACACAGCGGAACGCGGCGGGCGCCACGGCTAGCGTCGCGCCAGCGAGCCTGCGTCCGGACGCTAATGGCAACGTTAACTTCACGGGCACGGGGATAACGGTTTACGACCCGCTCTCGAACCCCGACCCGCGCCTGCGCACGCCTTTCCCCAACAACACTATCCCCGCGAATCGGATTGACATCGCGGCAGTCGAGATCACGAAACGCCTGCCGCTACCGAACCAGCCCGGCTTCACAAACAACTTCGCAACGGCTGGCGTAGGCGAGTTCAACCGCACCAACATTGACACCAAGATCAACTACGTCGGCAGCAAGCTCACGCTCTTTGGCCGCTACAGCCGTTCGCCTACGATCATTATTGATCCCCCAATTTTCGGAGAGGTCAGCGGCCCGGCGTTGAATGGCGGACAATTGGGGACAGCCCCCGGATTGATTAACGTGGTGGGCTTCGGCGGAACCTACACGTTCAGCTCCTCGGTCGTTCTGGACGCAAACGTTGGTTACACGCGCCAGCGGCTCGGCGCGGAAGGTTTCGACATCGTTTCGAACTTCGGGCTGAACGTTCTGAAAATCCCTGGTACGAACGGTCCCGATCGGCTTCAGGGCGGCGTTCCCGCGTTCCAGATCAACGGTGGGTGGACCAATATCGGCAACGACAATACTGGAAACCCGTTCCTGTTCCGCGATAATCAGTACGTGGGCGCGGCGAACCTCTCGTGGCTGACGGGCGCGCACTCACTCCGTTTCGGCGTCGACTATCTGAACCCGCAGCTCAACCACTTCCAACCGCAGGGCGGAGCCTTCCAGACCGTGCGCGGCACATTCGGCTTTAGCGGCAATGCGACCCGTCAGCAAGACAACGCAAGCAGTATTGCTGAGAGCCAGCTCTTTCATAGCTGGGCGGACTTCCTGCTTGGCCAGCCAACCGCTGCGGGCAAGGTGGACCAGCTGCGCAACCCGAACTCGGTTTGGTGGAAGCAGTACGCACTTTACGCGCGCGACCACTGGCAGATTGGCCGCAGGGTGACCCTGACCTACGGCTTGCGATGGGAGCTCTTTGGTGTCCCGAGAAAAGACCACACGGGTATCAACCGTTTCGACCCGGACACGGGTCAGGTCGTCACCGGCGGATTGAGCGGCGTCCCATTTGACAGTGGGGCAAGAACTGGCACTGGCCAGTTTCTGCCGCGTGTCGGAATTGCGTTCCGCTGGAACGACAGGACTGTGATTCGCGGAGGCTATGGCCAATCTGCTGACCCGAGACCCTTCCAGGATGTCAGGAATGCCTTTCCGATCGCCAACATCTGGTCGATGCCGGCAATCAAGTTCAACAACGTCGACAACTCGTTCATCCCCGTGACCACTCTGCGGCAGGGGCTGATTAACACGAGCACGGCCCCAGATCTTAGTCAGGGTATCATTCCGCTTCCTGCGAACACTGGCACGACGACCTTTCCAAAGACGCCGATGCGCAAGGAGATTCACTCCTTCAACTTCTTCATCGAGCGTGAACTGCCGTGGAAGTTCACGAGCCAAGTCGGCTACGTGGGCACGCGAGCAGTCGGTCAGATGGGTTTCATCAACATCAACGCTGGCCCGCCGGGGACGGGGAATGCCGGTCGCCCACTCGCCATCAAGTTCGGGCTGACTGCGGACATCAACGAGATCATTCCTTACGGGACCACGACCTATAACGCCCTCCAGGCGCTGGTCACGCGCCGCTGGGGCAGTTCGCTGTTTGGGACCGCCTATACGTGGTCTAAGGCGATCAACTTTGCCGATAACGACGGTGGTCCGAGAATCCAATACCTGCCGGAGAAGCAGCGGAATCGCGGCCCGGCCAGCTACGACCGGACGCACAACCTACAGTCGTACTTGGTGTACGACCTGCCTTTGGGCAAGGGTCAACGGTGGGCCCATGAGGGCTGGGCAAGCAAGGTCTTCGGCGGCTTCCAGGTCAGCGGCGTTATGAGCATTATGAGCGGTCTGCCCTTCTATGTCATTCAAGGCAGTGCTCCGAATTTGCTGGCTGGTGGGAG
>DASWDX010000373.1:0-10670 GCA_036395055.1 Pyrinomonadaceae bacterium
TCGCGATGGCGGATTTCATCGTGAAAAACCCGCCGCGGAATCCACTTGAAAAGTTAGTCGCCGAAGCGGCGCGGAAGCTCTGGCAAGTTCCCCGCGCCAATGTTTACCCGGCCACAGTTTACAAACAGAAAATGCAGGAAGTGGGATTCGAAGATATTGAGATACTCGAAATAGGGGCGTCGGTCATTCCCGGGTACTATTTCGAGCAAATGCGGCCGGAGACTGTTCGCGCGATAAGCAAGATTCGCGGCTTCGCATTAGCCAGGCTCGGCTTACTGCTGGACGTTGCAGTCTATCGTGGATTCACAATGGGTTTAGTCGAATACGTGCTCGTGCGAGGTCTGCGGAGTTAGAGGCGTGTCAGAACCACCTGCGTTAGCGGGTGGTCATCATGCACGTTGGAGCCGTTTGGCGAAACCATTATTTCTTCGCTAACGCAGGTGGTTCTGACAAGACAAGACATCAAAACGCAACGCTCCGCGTGGCTGTTCGCGTTCATCCTGAGATCCTGCGTCGTTGGCTGTCAGTTTTGATCCCGAGGAAACCAAGTGCCATTTCGAGCCTGCGAAAGAACTTGAGTTTGTTCAAGAGCGGATTGAGCCAACCATTGGTGATGCAATAGTTCACATCGAAGGGGTGCGTGTGGTGCAGCTTATGATGCAGCGGCTCCAAGACGAGCCGCTTACGCTGCAGCCAGCGAGCAAACGCGGAGGGACTCTCCTGATGCGCCCATTTATGAAACTGGTTAGTGGCGACGGTGGCCGCCGCCATCAGCGCGAAAGAGATTACGGAAAACGCCAATAAGAGCGAATCCGGCATTAACCACATCAGATAAAGACAAAGCGAGAGTGCGGGAACAGCGAGTATGCAAACGTTGCCCGTAGTCTCCACGAGACCGTGAGTGCAAATGTCTCGCGGATATACGTGATGGAGACGAAAGGGTTTGACCAGACTCGGCCCAATCACTCGCATATCTTCGGATCCATAAGTATCCGCGGCCCAGTGCACAATTCCGGAAATGAAGTCGCCCCCAATTATGCCGAGAGGAACCGCGAGCGCTACCAGCCAAAGCAGCTCAAGTTCGTAGAGCCTTGAACCTGCCCAGTGTAGATTGAGGACAAACACCACTGGAAAGATTAGTAAGGTAGAGTGCTCAAGGAAGGAATGCAGCGGCCCCGAATGTTCCTCAATGCCGCTGTAACCCGACGATGCGTTGCGCGCAAAACTTTCGTTTCCTGGAGACGCTGACATGGTTGAATCGGGGTTTCAATCGAAGCCGTTAATGTTCTCAGCTCAACGTCTAAAGTTCCAACCGACTGACTGGTTCCTCAGTCTCCTATTTTACGATTACTGCCCCAGGTTCGGATTTTGCGGCGAGGATTATAGTAAGATTATTCTGATAAGCCATAAAAAAGGCAATAGCCAAGTGTTATCTTCCGCACACAAGACGGCAATACGTAAATCGGCGGCAAATGGATCAACTTTCCCACATCGATGACGAAGGTCGCGTCAAAATGGTCGATACCAGTGGTAAGGCAGCGACCACGCGAAATGCAGTTGCTTCTGCGCGCGTACTGATGTCCAAAGAAACGGTCAACGCAGTACAGGGCCACCGAACGCCCAAAGGAGATCCACTGGAGGCAGCACGACTTGCCGGCATCATGGCCGCCAAGCGGACCGCCGAACTCATTCCTCTTTGTCATCCACTGCCGCTGACTCATGTCGATGTCCAGGCCAAGATCGAAACGTATGGCGTCTATCTTGAATCCAATGTTTCCACCAATGCCCAAACCGGCGTCGAAATGGAAGCACTCACCGCTGTCTCGGTTGCCGCGCTGACGGTTTACGACATGTGCAAAGCAGTCGACAAGGGAATCACGATTTCCGACGTGCGCCTGGAACGCAAGACTGGCGGGAAATCAGGCGACTTTATCAGGACTGACGAGCGGCGGGATTGACCTTTCGATAAAACCGGGAACATCGTTAATTTCTCCGGCGTTTAGTGAAGTGTTGATACTTGAGGTCAGGATGTCAGAACTGAAATCTCAGATCTCAAATTTGAGATCTCAGATTCTTTCGAATGGAGATTGAATCTTTTCGAACGGAGATTGAAACATGAAGTTAGGTATTTCCCACGATGCACGTCCACAAGCAACAGTGCTACTAACTGCGGCTGTGCTTTCCGTCATTCTTTGGTTCATTCCGTTTGCTGAGATTCTGACGTATCCGTTTCGCATTTTCGTAACCTTCATACATGAAGGCGGCCACGCTATCGCCGCGCTGTTGACCGGAAACTCCGTCCAGAGCCTGAGGATAGCGATGAACGCCAGCGGCGAAACCTACACCTCCCAGGGTGGCACATTTTCTCAGATGTTCGTGGCGAGTGCGGGGTACCTGGGTTCCATGACCTTCGGGGCTTTATTGTTGGTGTTGATTCGCAAGACCATTGCGGCGCGTGTGGTATTGATCGGATCAGCCGCGTTGGTCTTTGCTCTAACGTTGATCTACGGACTTATTAAACCACTAGTCTCCGGCGCGCCGTGGTCTGGAATTCCCTTCACGTTATTGTCCGGGTCGTTGCTCAGTTTGGGTTTGATCCTGGTAGCGAGATACGCGAGCGCCCGCTTCGCGACTTTCTTCGTCAGCTTCCTCGCCGTTCAGTGCGTCCTGAACGCTCTGCTCGATCTTAAGACGGTCCTCTTCTTGTCATCGCCATTTGCTCCATCAGCGTCGGTCGACGCTGTGAACATGGCAAACGCCACGGGTATTCCGCCGCTGGTCTGGGCTGTAATTTGGATTGCTATTGCACTCGTTATCCTGGGCCTGGCAATGCGACTTTACGTAGCCAGCAAAAGACAGCAGTTCCAACTGGATCGGCCGCTTGATCAAATCCCGGCTATCTTTCCGACTACAATTCACGAAAGCCAGAATCTGCGCTAACAACAAACTGCCCGCGGGCGGCTGGCGATGAGAATTTTTAACTAAGCCTGCGACTTTAGAACTTGTAACGGTAGCGTAGTGTTATCCCACGACCGGCGCCGTCGATGCCCCAACTAATCCCGCGATATTGCTTGTCCCCGATATTCTCAAGATCGAATAAGACTTCCGAGCGTTCATCAAAGCTAACCGCACCACGTAAGCCCACTAGTCCGTAACCCGGCACTGCGGTGAATAGCGGTACGTTAGAACTATTATCAACGACGGTCACGCCATTGATGGTAGCGCCGACCGGAAGCAATCGATTTTGCACCTGCGTCAGAGTCTCGCCAGTAGGGATCAAGATGCCGCCAGGCGATCCGCAGCCCGACGCACCCGGCGTTGTCAGTCCGCGCACGCAAGCACCTCGACGGAAGAAGTTTTGAATAGCGGCGCGCGAACGTGCCGCCCCAGTGCGACGGTCAAGGAGATCGAGCGAAGAGAGTCGTCTCTGACGGCCCGTTAATGTCGAGTAGGCTTCGAGGTAGAAGCGCGAACGTGGTTGGTAGCGCAGACTCAGGAAGCCCGCAGGGTTGGGAACACCGCCTTCGATATTCGGCGGTAGCCCATTGAGAAGACTATAGGCACGGATATACGTGAAGTTGGCTCTAGCAGTGAATTGATCGCTCAGATGACCCTGTGTGTTGAGCTCGAGGCCATTGATGCGCGCGGCGTCGTAATTCACGCGCACCAGAACGGGACTACCGGGGGCACCCGGAGCAGTGCCTATAGATACCCAACCCTTCATCGGATCCTGGAAAGTAATCGGCTCGCTGCCGAGTAGTTTTCCGACCGCCCCCGGTGGCAGGATGAGGGCTTGATCGAAGTAAACATCGTTCAGCTTAGTGGTGAATCCGATTAGCTCCGCCACAAACCGTTTGTTCGTATAACGCAGACTAAGATCGAAACCATCACTCGTCTCAGGTCGTAAACGGGTTACGGCAATTCCGCTGGAAACAGCATCAGTTCCCGCTGTCGTGCCTATCAAGCCACCGAGACTCGCAGCGGTTTGGGAGTTAACTTCAAAGCCCGTGCCCACTAATCCAACGATTCCCAAATCCGTTGTGTTAGGCGCCCGAAAGCCGCGCGCGTACTTCGCGGCGATGTCGAAGCCGCCACCAATATTTATCACAGCGCCAATGCGACCAGAAAAAGCGCCGAATCGTTCGCTGTCATCAGGGAACAGCGGACGGCCACCGACAATCGGAGCGTCTGCGGCACGGGCTCGGTAAGACGCGACGCTATAGCGCAACGCACCGCTCACGCGCAGCCGCTCTGGAATCACAGTGAAAGCGTCTTGTGCAAAAAAACCGTAGCTGAGATAGCGCGCTCCATTCGGGATGCGCGGGCGAGAATGAACCCCCGCCCGGGTGACCGGATCAGTGCTGAAGGCCGGGGCTGCAATCTTATCCCGATAAACATCGGCGCCCAACAAAACGGTATTGCGTCCGCCAAGCTGCTTGTCGACGTAGAAATTGAAGCCCAGGACGTTCGTGCGCTCGCGTTGATTCGTTATCGCACCGGATGGATTGCCATTTCCGCCCTGATTGATACGCTCCTCGCGTTGGCCGGTATAGGAGAAAGTAAACGCGGCATTATCGAAGAAACCGAGGTTTTGCTTGAGGAGACGAGCATAGAAGAGATCCGACATCAGGTTGCGTAGATCCGCGATAAGGTTACCGTCGCCGCCTAACAATTGATCGTAACGCCTGCCGCCGTCCTGCTGATTGCGATGGTAGCTTAAGAGAAACTGCGTAGCCTCATTGAGGTTGAAGCTGGTACGTAACAATCCGCCATACTGAGTAAAGGCCGTATCCGGAAGCCGCTCACCTAAAACATCGGAAGGAATGCCCAGGAAGCGCGTCACCGCCGCGTGTGTGTCGAGACCATTACCGGGACGTAAGCGGTTTATGCGGCGTGCGTTTGCATTTAGCAGTAAGCCGTAGCGTTTGGTGCCGTAGGTCAAAAGTTGGCTGCCGCCAAAACCGTTGGTTGGTGATGAATAAAAAGTGTTTGTGTTGCCGTGAAGCTCACTGTCAACGTCACCGTATTTGGGCGAATGCGAAATGAAGTTGACGACGCCGCCATGCGCGTCGGAGCCATATTGCGAACTGTTAGGACCGCGCAAAATCTCGACTGTATCGAGACTTGATGGTTCGATAAGACTAAAAAACGTGCCGACGCCGCCACGCTGTGCGCTGGTCGTGTATCTCACACCGTCAACATAAACGGCGACATTGCGACCAGTCAGCCCGCGCACGAACACAGCGCTAAGCGATGGGCTGGTTCGTTGGAGATTGACGCCCTGTTCTTCGTCAACTACCTGCGCAACAACCTCCGTCCCTCGATCTAAGATCTCTTCCTCCTTGATAACGTTGACTGGCTGAGCGAGGCCGCGCGCATCAGAAACCTGTCCCGCCTCCGCGGTCACTGTCACTTGTTCGCTGAGCGGGTTGACCTCCAACTCGACGTTCAGCTCTTTCTTATCGCCGGATGTCAACTGTACCGCGCCGCTATACTTCCCAAAACCAGAGTGTGAAACGAGGATTGCGTAGCTGCCCGGAGCCACGTGCTCTAAATTGAACTTCCCGTCAGCGCTGGTTACGGTCGTGCGCAGCACCGCCTGTGAGTGCACCAGCGACACCTCCGCGCCGCCAATTGCCGCGCCAGCCACGTCTTTTACAGTTCCGCTAATGCTACCGGTCGACGACTGGGCTACAACTGTTACAGACAGAATAACGGGCAAAAATATCGCAAGCATCAGCGATGAAGTAGTCGTAAGCCTTTTCGAAATGCTCATGTAGATCCCCTTGATGGGTTTACTGGAAACAAAGGCCCACAAGACGTTCGACTGGGGAGGCCTGGAAGCGGTTGACTCTAACGCCAGCCGGAAACTACTACCAGCCGTCGTAGCGCGGGCTATTGATTTTCGCTTTTTGATTGATGAGGATCGGGGACCAGTGGCAAGGTCCGACTATCATGGGAACTCTTGAGGTGTTAGCCTTCCTAATGTTTGGGGCTTCTGTCGTTATCTGAGGGCAAACACAGCGTGCTCGATGAGGTAGTGGACTTTCGAGAGCACGAATGGACTGGTAGCCCCAACCACCAGTGAAGTCAGCAGAATGCTTGCGGGTAGCCAGACCATGAGTTTCTTGATGACGTCATAACGCGAACCGTCGTGGCGTTCAGTGGCAGCAAGGGCGATAAGTCTGCGCACACGCGACTTGATGCCTTTAGTCTTCTCATCACCTAACAGGAAAACTCCAGCGGGCATCGTCGGCCGCGCCCCTGGCGGAATATTTCTGGCAATCTTGACCAAGGCTGAAGCGAGATCCAGCGCTACCCCGTTGCCTTGTCGTGCTGCGTTTTCATCCGCTGCTTCTTCAGAGGCTTCAGACCATGCGCGATCAAGCGAACGACCGCTGGGAATGATCAGCAAGGCGTCGCGGCACGCTTGCAACAATCCACTCTTTAAGTTATCGCGGGCTGCGAGGTGACCATTTTCGTGCGCCACCGCGGCTGCGACTTCTTCAGCGGTAAGAATTTCCAAAACCTGGCTCGCAATAAAAAGTCGAGGGCGAAGAAAACCTAAAATGGCAATCAGCGGAAACGTATGTTCGATCTGATAGGCCTCAATATCAATTCCGGTTATCTGAACCGGCTTCCCCTGCCTCAGCCAGTCTGCCGTCAGATTAACAGTAGCCCGATGGGTGGCAACAGCGCGATAGATGGAAACCGTTATTCCGGTTGCCGATATCAATGCGAGCAAACCCAGCTTGAAACTAACTGTTTCCGCGCTGTGCCGCGGTTCATAGGCGAGGTAAGCAGGAACCACCAGGAACGCGACTGACAGAAGAGCAAGCAGGGCCGGTAGCGTTCGTAAAGAGAAAAGCAATCGAGCCCGCGACACTGCCGTCCAACTACGCGTGAGCCTGCCAGCGACTCGCCAGAGTCCGGCCATGGCCAGCGAAGCCAGGCTGTTAAAGGTCAACAGCGCCGCCAGCAATAAAGAGAGTCCCAGAAGTTCGAACATCAATCAGGCCTTTGCTTCAGTTCCCTTCGCTTTTCCTTGATTAGGCGATCGAGCTCATCGAGTAACTCGCGATCTCTTTCGCTTACTGTATCGACGATGCAGGCAAGCACCGGCTGTATTGCGTCTGCGCCATGACCGAGAAGCCCGTCAATAACGTCTTCTCTGATTCCCTGTTCAAGTTCATCAGGAGACACAGCCGGCAAGTAGACGAAAGCGCGGCCGTCCTTTCGTCGCGTAAGCAGCTTTTTCTTGAAGAGACGGTCTAGCGTCGTCATCAGCGTCGTATAAGCGATTCTTTCGTCGAAAGCCAGATAAATATCGCGCACACTGACTTCGTCACGCTGCCAGATCTCTTTCAAGACATCCTGTTCCAGTTTACCCAGAGACTCGGACGCCACTTCTCGAGGCCGTTTGAATCCACGTAGAAGAAATCTTGACGTCTTCATATTGGGCGCATTGTTGAGCATTGACGCCACAGGTGTCAACAACGACGGAAGCACGAACCGGAAATAGCCGCGGATAACGCGCATAACACAGATCAGAATCAGGGTTCAATAAAGCGCGGATTGGTTATGAAGGAAACTGCCTGGGAAGACCAATGGATTTAGGAATAACGCTGCAAACGCTTCCGCTTCGCGTTATCCGCATTAAGCCGCAGCCAATTCTCCTTCGGGTAGTGTCCTAATTCCAGTTTCTCTGTGAAACCTCCGTGTGCTCTGTGCCTTCTGTGGTGAATAAGCCTTAAGCAAATACTCACCACAGAGACACGGAGAACACAAAGGAAGCACAGAGAATTTCAAATTAGGACACCACCCTCCTTCGGTAGTGGGGTAATAGTGTGTTGCTATGGCACGTTTCGATAAAGAGACACTATCCAAAACAAAGCAGCCGCCAAAAAGAGAAGCCTCGTGGCCCAAGTAGCCGAGACTGGCATCCATTGCTTCACGTCCGGCCTGTACTGCCAGCATTGCATAACGACTTCTAGTTCCTTCGCTCTATCCTTGTAGTGCTTCCAGAACCCTGTGGATCGCTCCTCAAGAATAAAGAAAACCAAGGCAACAACGAGCCCGCCGACTTTCAAAGTCATTCTAGGTGCCAAGCTGTCTTTGGTAACTAAGGCACTCAAAATGCCAGCACTGATGGCTAGAAAGAGCGTAAGTTGAGCAAAACGGAGATTGGCGTAAGCGCGCATATGTTCGCCAGCATCAAGATACTCCGCCCTCCTGTCCTCCGGATCGGTAGGAACCTCGGACGGGTTAGGGCGATTAATCGTAATAGGGGTCATCGTAGGCATTGGAGAACTCCTCTCGTGAGTTATGAGGTTAGCAATTCCTCTAGGCACCAAACATGCTTGGTTATACCCGCTTCCATTGCTGGAGTACAGCGAATCGAGGAATGGATTCTGCAAAAATTGTAATAGGCAAAATGCAGAGCGTAAGCAGCCTTTAGATTCTCCCATTTCTTGCTGAACCCGTTCGTTAATCTTGTCAATCTCCGCATCTGCATTCTGATCGTTAGATTCTGTCTTTCAACGTGAGACGTGCAGACTCTGCTTTCATCGGGCCGACCATGTTGCCAGTCTTTTTTCGCTCCTAAAACTTGCGCAGGAGAATATCTATGTTCGTCCTGCATTTCGCCATAGATTTTCACTAACTGCGCGAAGTCCGTTCGGCCTCCAAGTGTAAAACCAATTGCATCGCGGTATGGCCCGAAGCCGTCGGTTGTAATTTGAAATTGTCCCTGAGTGGCTTTGTCCAACTTATCAATGAATAGGTTTGTATCAGCCGCAGAGCGTCGGCCCAGATGCCAACTAAGGATCAATTTGCTGCCGCGTTCGATAGCAACGAAGCAATAAGCGTCGCCCAACTTTTCAGACGTGAGCGCCTTGCGCGTTTTGGTCTTTTCCTTCATCTGAACGTAGCCCCACAGCTCGTCACATTGAATATCTTTAACTGGAATTTCTCGGATTAGATTCTCAAGTAGCATTTCGCATCGGTCGCCCACTCGTGCCAGAAGCGCGAGAATCGTTTTCTTTTCAACTCCAGTGATGCGCTCTGTACTTCTCACCGAAACGCCTTCAACGAGTAGCTGTAACACTTGTATGACCTTATCCAATGGTAGACGGATTGCTCCAAGTGGGCGATCTTGAAGCTCTGAGAATGTCTTGCGGCAAGCATTACAGCGGTAACGCTGAACGCCCTTGCGGTCTTTTCCAAACTTCTTCGCTGCGAGTTGGCAATTGTGGCAAACCATTGTGGACTCTCCTATTGAGTCCACACAGAGAAAGGCGTATATTGCGGGTGCTAACTCGCGTGGCCTTTGGCTGCGTGGATAGTTCGCCTCGGTGGAAGTTAGCGCTTCTGCCGGGGCTTAATTTAACGGAGACGGCGAGATTCGAACTCGCGGACGGATTAGCCCCGTCTGCTGATTTTAAGTCAGTTGCCTTCAACCTCTCAGCCACGTCTCCAAATGAGAAGCTCAGCGAACGATCCATCTTAAGGGGCGTTAGCTGAGCTTTTTCCTTGCGCATCAACATGTTACGGAGTATAATGATTTTATTATACGGAGTCAAGTGAAATGCCGTATCTTTAATAATAATTTTGTTATATACTTCTTATGTGGAAACTTTTCGATTACCGGGATGAGAAAGGAAATAATTTAATTGCGGAGTGGACTCGGAAATTACAAAAACCGCAGCGGACCAAACTTCGATCAAAATTAGATGATCTCGCTAGTTTTGGCCCTGAGTTGGCGCCCGGTCTTTTAATGAAAACCGAAGTCGAACATATCTACAAATTAAAGGTTCAGGGAAACCCAAAACTTAGGCCAATGCTGTCTTTTGGACTATTTTTTATTAAAGATCTGGAAACAGGATTAGAAAAACGAGAAGAAGCATTTACGATTTTAGTAGGCGCAAAAGAAATTTCTTGGGAGTTCGATCCAAAGGGCGCAGATATTGAAGCAGCTATAAGACGTAAAAAGGTTTTGGAAGATCCTAATAGACGAATACCACATGAACGAATTAACTAAAAACTGGCTCAGGGAATTTCAAGACAAAGAAACTCGGCAAATCTACGCTGAAAATTTTCTTAACACCTTTATTGCTACTCAACTAAAAGTGTTGAGAGAAGATCGGGAGTGGACTCAACAACAACTCGCAGAAGAAACGGGAATGAAACAGGAGCGAGTCTCCGTTTTAGAAGATGTTAATTATGAGTCGTGGACAATAAACACTCTAAAACGATTTGCGCGGGCGTTCGATCTGCGGCTCTCAATTAAGTTCGAGAGTTTTAGTTCATTGTTGACAGACCACGATAGTTTCAGTCGGGAAAACCTAAACCGACTGTCCTTTGATAAAGATCCGGTATTTCACCCCGAACTTGCGCCGCTTGCCGAGGCCAGCACGATAGTCGAGACAACTGCGGGTAGAAACACCTTTCGAGTAATCGAAGGAACAGCCTCAGACGCTATTCAACGCGCTTTAGACTTTGATCGCCCACGTCTCATTGTTAGTGAGAACACAGCAGAAAGGACTCCTGTTGTAACGAGAGAGGATACAGGTACATGGCAGAAGATACAGAAAATAAGCTAACGGAAATCAATTACGAGAAACTAAAGACGCGGAAACAAGTCCGTGAAAAGTCGCCAGAATATCGAGAGT
>DASWDX010000374.1:0-5396 GCA_036395055.1 Pyrinomonadaceae bacterium
GGCGTTGGTGCGTGACGTGCTCGATAAAGCGCTTCCTGAGAAGAGCGAGAGCGGTCAAGGGTTAATCAACCCCTCCAGCCGTTTCATCGATACCGCGCCAAATAACGCCCTCCCGGCCGATGCATATAACACTCGTGATGAGTCGTCGAAGACCGTTATCACCGAGGACGATGTGCGCGACCTCGCCAGTGGATCGGTATTGCGCATTGCTGAGGGCGCGCGCTTGACGCCGCTTGCCGCCGACATCGTCAGCGAGAAGAAGATCGAAATTGTTCGTCGTGTGCCACGGCGAGGATCAAAGACCTCCCGGTTGATTGCAGTGGGGGCGGATCATGGCGGCTTCAAGATGAAGGAGGAGCTGAAAACTTTTCTCAACGGGCTAGGCCACCAAGTCCATGACTTCGGGACAAATTCGGAGGACCCGGTGGACTATCCGGACCTTGCTTATGCAGTTGCGAGAAGCGTTGCGGAAGGCGCGGCGGACCTGGGAATAGTCATCGACGGGGCGGGCGTTGGCAGCGCGATAACGGCGAACAAAGTGCCGGGCGTGCGAGCAGCGGCCTGTTATTCAGTTGCGGTCGCGCGCAACTCACGCGAGCATAACGACGCGAATGTCCTGAGTTTAGGAAGCAAGACTATAAGTAGTGCCGAGATGCGTGAGATTGTTCAAGCCTGGTTGGGTACTGAATTGACAGAAGAGCGACATCGCAAAAGGGTCGCGAAGATCCAGGCGGTCGAGCGACAGTATTTTTGTTAAGGTCCTCTCCAGCGTTTCGCAAGTCTCAGTGATCCCAACACGAAGGATGATGATTCAGGATGAAAAATAAGGACCTGCTAGCCACTTTGGATGAGGCGAGGTACCCGTGGGCTTTAGTCCAAACGGTCGTACGATGGCCAGCGGCGCTCGCAATGACACTGCGATTCTTTGGGAGTTGCAGGGAAAGCTGCTCGAATAAGCTCCGAAATTCAACCCCATGTTAGAATGTCTCACATGAAGAGAACCATCCTCGTTTCGATATTCGTCTCCCTGAGTTTCATTACAGTTCTGGCCCAGCAGCAGCCTGCGGTCCACCCTGAGTCCGGTACCTGGATTGATATCGCGCCTGGCAATGCGGGGTTCAATGTACGAATGCCGGGCAAGCCATCCGAGAAGGTGCAGGCAGTAGAAGCACTACCTGGCGTTGAAAACCACTTACTGACGCTCGAGACAAAACTGGCCGCTTACATAGTGTCTTACGTACAGTTTCCTGACGACGTAACAGACCCGGCGGCTATCAAGGAACTTCTGGACCGCGGTCGCGAGGGCGGGATTGCCTCGAGTGGAGGCAAACTAAAAGGCGAAAAGGAAATCAAACTAAATGATTACCTCGGAAGAGAATGGACAATGGAACTGCCGGGAGGACTTTCAGCTCTCGCTCGCGCTTACTGGGTCAAGCGTCGACTTTACCAAACTGTTTTCATAACAAGTCCCAACGCGAACGACTCGGTCGAAGTTACGACGCTTCGTCAGGATGTCGGAACCAAATTTCTCAATTCCTTCACTCTGAGCGGCGACGTTAACAAATAAAGGCCTGCTGGGCCTGCTGCAATCACTTTGAGGCGATGCCTAACAATAGTTCACGCAACGGCGACCTTGAGCTTTTAATCGACCAGATCACTGACGCCATTGTTAGCCGTCTGAACGGCGACGGCGACGGCCTTTCGCAAGCGGCCATGTGTGGCTGCACGTCGGAATGTTTTGACCGCTGTCCTGAGCGGATGCACCGGGTTGTCGACGCCGGCGCGGCCCGCATTGGTCTGGTGTTGGGTGAAACGTCGTCTGCGAAAGATTGGGCTGGCCTGATCGACCATACGCTCCTGAAACCTGAAGCCACTGATGAAGATATCAAAAAGTTATGTGAAGAAGCCGCGCGCTATCGTTTCGCATCCGTCTGCGTGAATCCGACCTGGGTCCGTGCCGCCGCCTGTAACCTGCAAGGCACTGGTATTCCTGTTTGCACCGTGATCGGATTTCCGCTTGGTGCGACACTCTCTGATGTGAAGGCGTACGAAGCACGGCGCTCGATCCTGGACGGCGCGCGTGAAGTCGATATGGTGATCAATGTCGGCGCGTTAAAGAGTGGCGACGACTGTCTTGTCGAACATGATATTCATTCAGTTGTTGAAGCAGCACATGAGTACAACGTCACGTGCAAGGTGATTATTGAAACTGCCTTGTTAACTGACGATGAAAAAGTGCGTGCTTGCCTGGCTGCAAAAAATGCCGGCGCTGACTTCGTAAAGACTTCAACCGGTTTTTCCAAAGGCGGGGCCACGGTAGCGGACATCGCTCTAATGCGTCGCACTGTAGGGTCAGGTTTGGGCGTTAAGGCATCAGGCGGAGTTAAAGGTCTGGATGACGCGCGTAAGATGGTCGAAGCGGGAGCTACACGCATTGGTGCCAGCGTCGGTGTCAAGATCGCGCAGGAAGCAGCTGGCACAGTGACTTCGGCGGGCAATCCAAGTTCTTACTAAATCCGAACGCTCTTCTTACGAAGATTATCTCCAACACACAAGGTCTTGATACCAGTGGTGCTTTGTGTCTATTCTTCGTCCTACTAATTCGCATCATTCGGTGATAAAGCAATGCCTGCAAAGCATAATCTGCTCGCAGTGATTCTCGGTGGCGGTGCAGGAAAGCGTTTGTTTCCGCTCACGCAGCAACGATCCAAGCCCGCCGTACCGCTAGGCGGCAAATACCGGCTCGTCGATATCGCTATTTCGAATTGCATCAACTCTGATGTCTTCAAGATGTTTGTGCTCACGCAGTACAACTCGGCTTCGCTCAACCGTCATCTGGCGCAAACCTATCGCTTTTCGCAGTTTTCCAACGGCTTTGTCGAAGTAATGGCTGCCGAACAAACGCCGGAAAGCCCACAGTGGTTTCAGGGAACCGCCGACGCTGTACGTCAGGTGCTCCCGCACATTCGCGACTGGGGTATCGATACGCTGCTCATACTTTCCGGCGATCATCTCTACCGCATGGACTATCGCAAATTCCTGGCCCGGCATTTTGAAAGTGACGCGGACGTGACCGTCTCAGTGACTCCCTGTGATGAATCCGCCGCCGCCGATTTTGGTTTATTAAAAACAGACAATGATGGTCGCATCATTGAGTTCAAAGAGAAACCCAAAGGCGATGATCTGCAATCGATGCGAGTTGACACAAGCCTGTTAGGCCTCAGCGGGTCGGAAGCCAGCGGCCGTCCATTCCTGGCGTCGATGGGCATTTACGTTTTTAAATACGATCGCCTGGAACAGTTGCTCGCTGACGATCCGAATGGCGTTGATTTCGGGCGCGAGATAATTCCCACTGCGATAAAAAGCAGCAACGTTCACGCTTACCTTTTTGACGGCTACTGGGAAGACATTGGAACAATTAGTGCTTTTTACCGCGCGAATCTGGATCTGACATCCAAGATTCCGAAATTCAATTTATTCGATGCTGAAGCGCCGGTTTTTACACGAGCCCGCTACTTGCCGCCTTCTAAAATGGAAGAGTCGCAGATCCTCGACTCTATTGTGAGTGATGGCTGCATCGTTAATGGCGCGGTGATAGCAAACTCCGTCATTGGTCTGCGCAGTCGAATCGGGAAGGGCGTCCGCATCGATGCTTCGTTTGTGATGGGAGCTGATTATTATCAGTTAATTGAAGAAATGCGCGCTGACCTTGGCGCCGGTAAACCGCGCGTGGGAATAGGCGAAGATACAATTATCAACCGCGCTATTATTGATAAGAATACCCGCATCGGAAGTGGGGTGCGGCTTCTCAATGAAACAAGAGTAGTTGATGCAGATGCGGTGGATGGTTCTTATTACATCCGCGACGGGATTATTATTGTTCCAAAGAACGCTATCATTAGGGACGGGACGATAGTTTGAATATCAGTACAGCACTCCGACCTGTGCACCGCGTTTGATCGGAACCAGGTCCGTTGCCGACTTTGTGGTGCCGGAATTGAGATTCCGACTGCTACCGGTTCTGCTAAAGCAGGAGTGTCTATCCTACTCGAGGTTGTAGTGGCTATCGGATGGGGCAAATCTTATGAAGAGCAGATGGAGGAAGCGAACCAACGCGCCTCGCAGGACAAGGGCGCACCAGGGTTAACCACAGCGGATCGCGTTCGCCGCGGCCGACTACATTCGCTGAAACTATCTCGGTCGCGAGTGCTGGCGCAGTTGGATCGCGCGAGTATTCCCGCCCATCGGGAAGTTCTTATGAAAGCCTTGCAGGCAATTGAGAAGGAAGCCGAGGAAATCTCGCCAACCTCGCGGACACTAGATAGAGAAGAGTAGTGGAGAGGTTCAAGTTCTGCTTAAACCGCCGAGCGTTTTCTTAATGTAAAACCTTAACAAGTAATTTCACCCCCCTTTTTGGCCCCTCAAGCGCGCGTCGATTCATCGTAAACATAAACCCGCATGACTCTCAAGCCAGCAACGCGAGACCATCATCCGGCCTGCGTAGAGCGGTCCGGACCGCCACGCCGCCGACCCGGAAGAGCGCCCTCGAAACGATTAATTCTTCCAAAAGATCAACAGAACGTTGAAGTGGAAATTGAGGGGCGAGTTGTAAAGCTTACCAATCTCGGGAAGCTTTTTTGGCCCAGGTTGGGAATAACAAAGCGCGACCTGCTTCAGTATTACAGTGATGTCGCCACGTTTCTGCTCCCTCATCTGACAGATCGCGCAATGGTGATGAAGCGCTATCCCAACGGCGCCTCGGGCGAGTTCTTCTTTATGAAGCGTGCTCCATCTCCGCGGCCCGAATGGATCGATCTCTGTCACATAGAGCACTCCTCGGGAAACGTAATCGACTTCCCAATGATTCAGGATCTTGCGTCGCTTCTTTGGGTAGTGAATCTTGGTTGCATTGACTTGAATCAGTGGTATGCACGTTGTGATGATGTAGACCGGCCGGATTACGTGCACTTTGATCTCGACCCGGTTCCCGGCGCCTCTTTCCAGAAGGTGATTGACACGGCGCTAATGGTGCGAGAGGGGCTCGAGTTGTTGAAGATGCCCTCCTACGCGAAGACTACCGGCTCGAAAGGAATTCATGTTTACGTTCCCATTGAGCGCGGGCCAACCCAGAAACAGGTTTGGGGTTTTGCGAAGGAGTTTGCTCATGCGCTGGCGGCGCAAGCCCCGAAACTGGTCACTGCGGTCTACGCGGTTTCGAAGAGGCCAAAGGGAAGGGTATTGGTAGATTACAATCAGAACGCCTGGGGACGCACGCTCGCTTCGATTTATTCGGTGCGGCCCCGTCCCAGAGCAAGTGTTTCAACTCCCGTCGAGTGGTCTGAACTTGAAAGAGGTATCAGCATCGACGATTTCAGAATCGATAATGTGCCGGCGCG
>DASWDX010000375.1:0-18236 GCA_036395055.1 Pyrinomonadaceae bacterium
GCTTGAGGAGGCGGCAGCCTTCGATTGTCCCCGCTCCGCACTGCGTGACCCGCGCGAGACGAAAGGCCTGGACTATGAAGTCACGGACCTGTCCGGAAGAGATTGTTGTGAGCCGGGTACTAACTGCTGCTGATTTGAAAATGACGACACCATCGAGACTTCGCCCTGTCGGCATCACAGCCTTGAGTATCTTTTTTTGGGCTGGTGCGGTCATTAGCTTCATTGCGGCGGCATCGCTTTTGTTTCGCGGAAGCTTTCTCGAATCGCTCTGGAAACTGAATCCGCGAGCGCATGAAGGTTTCGTTGGAATCGGCGTTTGGGCGATCCTGCTTATGAGTGCCGTTTGTGTAGCTTGCGCGATGGCGGCAGCAGGTCTTTGGCGCGGCTCGCGCTGGGGGTACTTGCTTGCTTTCGTTCTACTCATAATCAACCTGATCGGTGATATAGCCAATGTCGTGCTTGGGATGGAACCAAGGGCTGCCGTTGGCATTCCCATCGTTCTCACGATACTCGCGTTTCTTGTGAGCAGGAGAGTGAGACGGTTCTTCGGCAACGCGGTTAGCGTCTGAGTTTCGAAGTTGGGATCGGCAGTGTAGAGAGCGACGACGATTGGCAATTATTGCTGGCTGAAGTGATGAGGGAAAATCAGTAATCACTTCCGCTTTGCTGGATTGATGGTACGGTCAGCGAATGAATAATCATAGGATCCTATCGTGGTTAAGCGCGCCGTTAATCTTCGGCGCTTTCGGCGTGCTTGTATGGCTGGAGCGGCGTCGACCTTTGCGTCGCCAAGTGGAATCCAAAGTCACGCACGCCGCGCGCAATCTGGCTGTCGCCGGTATCAGCGCCGCCGCGCTTCAGTTGACGGAGAGTCCCGTCGCCTTAAGCCTGGCCGCGCTTGTTGAGCGGCATAATGTGGGACTGGTCAAACTTCTGCGGTTGCCCGTGTGGTTGGAAACAGCGCTTGCTATCGTGCTCCTGGATTACACGCTTTACGTCTGGCATGTCCTCACTCATAAGGTTTCCCTTTTGTGGCGCTTTCATCTTGTGCATCACGTCGATCTCGATCTCGATGCGTCGACAGCGCTGCGGTTTCATTTCGGCGAGCTGGCGATCTCAGTGCCGTGGCGTGCGGCTCAAATAATTATCATCGGTGTATCGCCGATCGCATATTTGACGTGGCAGATGTTTGTGTTTCTCTCAATAATGTTTCATCACTCGAACGTCAAACTGCCGATTAGTTTGGAGCGATGGCTCAACCGCTTGATTGTCACGCCGCGCATGCATGGCATTCATCATTCCGTCGTGCAGCAAGAGACTAATTCGAACTGGTCAAGCGGGTTGACCATCTGGGATTGGCTGCACGGAACGTTGCGGTTGAACGTGCCGCAGGATCAAGTGACAATCGGAGTTCCGGCATATCGCAAACCAGCAGAAGTCTCTTTACTACAAATTCTAGCGTTGCCCTTTCTAAAACAGCGGTCAGACTGGACAGCAACGGACGGGAGTTCACCCGCCCGCGAGGTTTCTCCAGTTGCGGTTCACGAGTTATTGCCATGAAATGCACTTGTTGCGATTGAGTTCCGCGTGATGACAGATTTTTCAGGAAACTTCGATGCACTTGCCTGAGAAAGACAACGTTACAAAAGTATCAGTCGTAATCCCGACTTTGAACGAAGCGCACTCCATCGGCGCGACGCTCGATGCGATCTCGCAGTTGTCCAGACGCGTCGAAGTGATAGTTGTGGATGGCGGGAGCGATGACGACACGCGAGAGATTGCCCGTGCGCATGGCGCGAAGGTTATCGCCTCTGAGCGCGGGCGCGGGGCGCAGTTGCATGCAGGAGCGTGCGCATCGCGAGGCGAAGCGCTGTGGTTTCTTCACGCAGACACCAGACCTTCCCCCGACACGGTGGAGCGAATTATGGAAGCGCTCGGCGACGCAGAGGTCGCTGCCGGAAATCTTCGCGTCCGTTTCGATGGGCCACGGCTGGCCGCGCGGTTCCTGACGTGGCTTTATCCACGTCTGCGCTGGCTCGGCCTTTATTACGGAGACTCGGCCATCTTTGTGCGGCGTGAAGCATATGAACGAGTAGGAGGCTTTAAGCCTTTTCCGATCTTTGAGGATCTTGATTTGATGGAGCGTTTGCGCGACCAAGGCCGGGTAGTCCATTTGCCAGTGGTTGTTGTTACGTCGTCGCGACGCTTTGAAGGACGCAACTTTCCGCTGACGTTTACGCGCTGGGCCGTCTTGCAACTGCTCTATTGGCTAGGAGCAGAACCAACGGCGCTGGCTCGTTTGTATGCGCCGATACGTCGGTCGCAACGTCAACTTGTGACGCCTGGACGGGAAGAGCGACAGAAACCAGGGACAGACTGAGCTTGTCGGTCGCTATGTCGCCGAAGGAGAAACGAAATGGCCTATTACGTAGAAGATGATCTCGACCGGTTCTCAGACATTGGCAAGTACCGAGCAGATCTTTTTGAGAAGTTCATGGCTTGGTATCAAGCCTGCCAGGAAGAGGGCGCGCTTTCGCGGCGCGAGAAGGCACTTATAGGGTTAGCTGTTGCGCACGCGTTGCAATGTCCGTACTGCATTGACGCGTTTTCGCAATCGTGCCTAGAAGCCGGGTCAAACATGGAACAAATGACCGAGGCAATCCACGTGGCATCAGCAATTCGGGGCGGAGCAGCGCTCATTCACGGCATTCAGGCGCATAATTCAGTTAAGAAAGTTTCAATGTAATGTCGACTGTTCTACCGGTCATTCAGCCGGATCTTAAAACGCAGCCGTACACCGATGTTGATTTCAACGACAAGTTGGCGGCACATGGCATCGAGCTACGTGCGACGACGGTCGATACTTTGCAGGTCAACGTCGGCAAGCTTTGTAATCAAGCCTGCAAGCATTGCCATGTCGACGCGAGTCCGAAGCGAACAGAAATCATGACGCGAGAAACTGTGGAAGCCGTTATCGCTGCGGCGCGCCGGTTTCGCATTCAGACACTGGACATCACGGGCGGCGCGCCCGAGCTGAATCCTTCTTTTCGTTATCTGGTCACAGAAGCGCGGGCTCTCGGAGCACACGTCAGTGTTCGTCACAATCTCACCGTAGTATTCGAAATGGGTGAAGAGGATCTGCCTGAATTCTTCCGCGACCATGCAGTCGAAGTCATTAGCTCGCTGCCTTACTTTCTCGAAGAGCAGACAGATGCCCAGCGTGGTCATGGAGTGTTTCAGAAATCGCTAATTGCGCTTCGTCGCTTGAACGCAGTCGGCTATGGAAGCGAAGGAAGCGGACTCACGCTAGACCTTGTCTACAATCCCGTCGGCGCTTTCCTGCCACCGCCCCAGTCTTCAATCGAGGCCGACTTCAAGCGCGAATTGATCAATCGCTACGGCATTGTGTTCAACCACCTCTACACGATCACGAATATGCCTATTAAACGATTTCTCGATTACTTGCGTCGCTCTGGAAATGAAGAGCGCTACATGCGCAAGCTGGTGGAGGCGTTCAACCCAGCGACTGCCGATGGGCTAATGTGCCGAAATCTCGTAAGCGTGGACTGGACCGGAAGACTTTACGACTGCGACTTCAATCAAATGCTCGAGCTGGGCATCGCCCCTGAGTTACCACAAACAATTGCGGAATTTGATCCGGAAAGCTTTGCTCACAGGCGCATCGTGACCGGCTCGCACTGTTTCGGCTGCACGGCAGGCGCGGGCTCAAGCTGCGGTGGGGCAGTCGCTGTTAATAGTTGAAAAGTGGCAGGCGATTAGCGCAGTCAAGCGAGGTGCATGGAGAGTGTTAAAAAACAAGTTACGACTGAGCTGTCCGCAATGTGGATTTCAGCAGGAAGAGGAGATACCCACCGATGCCTGCTTGTTCTTTTGCGAGTGTCTTGGCTGTCACAGTCGCCTTAAGGCACTTCCGGGAGATTGTTGTGTCTTCTGTTCCTATGGCACGGTAAAGTGTCCATCTAGACAGCAGGAACAATCCTTGAATGAACGGCCAATTGGATAGATGATAGTTCTACAATAACCGCGAAAGAGGAAACCCAATCGTGAAGGTGTTGACAGCGTTCTTCCAAACAATGGTTCTACTCTCAGTGTCGATGGCCGCAATCTCACAGTCGCCGAGTGCGGCTATTCAGAGCACACCGATCGGAGTTGGCGACATTCCTCCCGATTTCACGCTCGAAGATCAAAGCAATAACAAAGTCACTCTATCAGACGCTCGCGGCAGGAGTCCGGTGGTCCTGGTGTTCTATCGCGGTTACTGGTGACCGTACTGTGCTCGGCAGTTAGCCGAACTAAGATCGCTATTAAAGAAGGGTGAAAACGTAAAGCTCTACGCGATCAGCATCGATCCGCCGGATGTCAGCCAGAGCTTCGCCCAGAAGATCGAGTCCGACGGGAAGGGTAAAGTTGACTTTCCATTACTGTATGATCCAGACCATAAAATCATCGACGCTTACGGACTTCGCGATCCTGCTTACGAAGGTCAGAAGGTCTATGGCATTCCCCATCCGGCCGTATACGTAATCGACAAAAGCGGGAAGGTCGCCTGGGCGAAGATCGAATCGAATTATCGTGAGCGTCCAACTAACCAGGAGATTCGCGCCGCGCTTGGTTTCCTGAAATAACCCAGTCGGAAGGCGCGCGTCTTCAGTTTGGCTTTTGAAGGTCAAGCATCGCAGCGACAGCTAGCAGCCATGGTCACTTCTGAAAGGAACTCTTTCAATGTCGGATGATCCTTCGACTAATGAGAATTCTTACAAGGCGGCTGGCTCTGGGCCAGCGAAGGCTGGACTGGCAATCATGCGTCTCGGTCTCGGCGCGATGTTTCTGTATGTCTTCTTTGAAAACCTCTACAAAGGTCTGTACGGCAAAGATGGATACGCGGACCAGATCAATTACTACATTGAAAAGGGTCACGCCCCCGGCTTCTGGAAAAGCATAATGAGTTTGGCGGCGAACCATGCAACCGTCGCTGGCCCGATGCAAGCAGTTACGGAAGTTAGCTTTGGACTGTTCTTCATATTAGGACTTGATCAAGTGCGCGCAATGATGGAGCGGTTACCGGTCCGCTCCATCAATTTAGGGACTGGCGAAAATGGAATGCATCCGGACTTCCAACCCATCCTAACCTTTCTGAAGTCACAGCCGATTAAGCTCACGATTACTTCAAACGGTCATAGCATTGCAATTCTGAGCGCTCTGGAAGAACCCGATATGTATTGTCTAATCCTTCGCGGCGAGCGTCCTCGCCTCGATATTAGAATGGTGGCTGCGCGCGATCTCCCCAAAATCAGCAGCGCCTGCACAACCGTTGTCATCGCACGTGATTAAGTCCTCTTCCGTTGGTTGGAATTCTAGCGGTCTCCCTCTGATTGAATATCTCAAGCGATAACAAATCCATGCGCCGTTTGCTAGGAGAATTTTTGCTGCAGAATCTGCTCTTATTGTTGGTCCTTGCCCTGCTTGGTTGCGCGACTACTCAATACACAAACCGAAGTACTGAGTTCGCTGCATCTTCACCGGCTGCTACGATTGCCCAAGATCAATCAGATGCGATCAATCGCCCAACGAGCAAGCCGTACACGGGCGAACTTTCGATCTTTGAGGATCCGAAACGTGACGAGAAACTTCAGCCCAATCGAATCATGGACATCCTCGGGATCAAGGAAGGTTCGAACGTCGCTGATATTGGCGCCGGGTCAGGTTGGTTCACGGTCAGGGCCGCACGAAGAGTGGGACAGGGCGGCATTGTTTACGCGGTGGACATCAATCGTGATTATCTGGACTACATCGAGAAGCGATCTAAGCGAGAGAGCCTTGCAAACATTCGCATCGTCCTCGGCAAAGAGGACGACCCGCTCTTGCCGGAAAAAAGCGTCGATGCAGTGCTATTGCTGAAAACGTATCATGAAGTTGCGCAGCCAATCCGCCTGCTAAAAAGGACTCGCACGGCGATGCGCGCAGGCGCAATACTCGGTATCATCGATCGCAATGGCAAAGGCGACGATCACGGACTCGACAAGGAAATAGTAATCAGAGAAGCCGAGCGTGCTGGTTTTGTGCTGGTCAATCAATACGATTTTGTGAAGCCGGACAATGTGGATTATTTCCTTGTATTTCGAGCCGTGTGAAGAATGGCGTTCCATCACACACTTATCGCTACTCCAATGCGATTCGCGACAGGGTCAGGAGAATACGAGTTGCGGCAAGGAATGAGCCTTTCAGGGTTCCCGAGATCTTCGATGAGCCTCCGCCGGCGGGAATAACCAGTCATCGAGCACGTTCCACCATTGCCTCACAACTCTACAGCGCCAAAGAACCGATGTCTCTTTTTGAGCTGCAAGATTGGCTTGGTCACAGCTCACCTGAGAGCACAAAGCATTACGCCAAGATTACACCGACGAAGTTGGCCACTTCATACGCCAACGCCGGCTACTTCAAACGAAACATCCGTCGGGTTGAAGTCCTGATCGACCAAGAAACCGTACGAAGCGGCATAGCGGCCCAAGGTGAACCCTGGAGGTTCTACGACTTGGCACACGGCTATTGCGCCTACGACTTCTTCGAACAGTGCCCACATCGGATAGCCTGTGCGAAGTGTTCGTTTCATGTGCCTAAGGACTTCTCCAAAGTCGCCAAAAAGGTCATCGGGAACCTGAGCGCGATCGAACTTGCGACTAGAGAAATGATTCTTCAGCTCGACCAGTTTCGATCTGGGTAATTCGTCTTGCTTGTTGAAGTCAACTTTGTTGGTCAGGATGCCGTCGAACTTCGGAGCGTTGGCGCGCTCGATAGCGAGCATGGCATCATTGAGAGGCCGGCCAAGCGTTTAGCGAAGACACCGGATGCTCCTTCGTGCCAGTTGTTACAACCTCCCACATAGACTTCTGGCGGCACAACAAAGGGCAGAGACTTCTTCTGCATGGCCGGGTCGTTGGCCAACTCATCACCTAGAGTCCTCGCCAAAATGCGGACAGATTCCTCGAAGAGGTCGCTGATACGCTTGAAGAAGAGCAACGCGAATACGTAGCGTTTGGCCGGTGATAAGAATTCGCTCCGCGGTCGTGTCAGCCGGAATAACTGAACTAAGAACTGCGCGCGATAACCGTTGACAATCAAAGCCGGAAGCTATATGTTGCGCGCGCTTCGCTTTTACTTTTCGCGGTCATACACAAACTCAGCAAGCTATGAGTAGTTTACCTTCGCTGAGTCCTGTTAGCGCGCGCTAGGCGCGATCCAATTGTCATAAGAAATCACAAAGGAGCAGACGATGCCCGATTATCCCCAGAATAACGTGCAACAGTTGATTAATGCCGGCGTGCTCAAGGACGATCACAATCTTTCTGAGGACGACCAGCAGCAGATAAATTCCCTAAGCTCTGCAGAGATTAATCACATGATCAGCATTGGCGGGAAGCTTGACGAGGATTTCTACGAGCGCAACGAAGACAGCTTCAGCAAGAGCAACTTCATTTAGGTCCCCGCGTGACAAGCGGCAAGAGCCATAGCCGGCGGTTAATCGACAAGATCCGTCTCGTGAGTGTCAGGCGAGATCGGGCGGCGCACGCCTTTTGGACCCACCCGGATCTTCGTCTGCTTTATCCAGCACTGCTGTGCAACATTCACTCAGTCATTCGGGCCAGCGTGCCTCTGATGGAGGCAGCACGGGCGGCGGCGCGAGTTCGTGCAGACCGTGACCCCGTCGCCGCCTGTGTGTCCGGCTACCTGGCCCGGCACATCCCCGAAGAGAAAGACCACGATGAGTGGCTGCTTGACGATCTGGAAGCTCTGGACTTCGATCGCGCAGAGGTAGCGCAACGTATTCCCTCCGCGACGGTGGCGGCTATGGTGGGCTCGCAGTATTACTGGGCTGCGCACGTCCATCCCATCTGCATAATCGGCTACCTCGCCGTGCTCGAGGGCGAGCCGGCATCGGTTGACTTTCTCGAAAGCGTGATCGTCAGAACGCAACTGCCGCGAGCGGCTTTCCGCAGCTTCCTCAAGCACGCGCATCTTGACCAGCATCATCGCGCTGATCTGTATGCTGCGCTTGACGAGATGCCTTTGACCCCGGAGCACATCGCCTGCCTCGGGCTCAGTGCAATGCAGACCGTCCACCTGCTCGGGATTAGTTTCGAAGAACTGCTGAGTTTCCATTCGCGCAGGTCGCCGGCGGGCCTTGAGGAATGTTCGCTTACTTAAGTCCCACGCGCTGAACAAGTGATTGAAAGCGAGAATCCTCCCGGAGATCGTCCCAGGTTGGATCGACGTTGAGAAACATCATCGCCTCTTCGCGGCTGTCGTATGCTTTCTCGAGCCATTCAAACGTCCGCTCGCGGTCGCCAAGTCCCGCGTAGATGATGGCTACGTGGTGAGGCGAGACGTATGCGCCCTGCGCCTGCATTTGTAACTCGAGAAGCAACCGCTCGGCTTCGGCAGTTTTGCCCGAGCGAGCATGGATGTAGCTACGATAGGCCGCGGCGTAGGTGCTGCCCAATCGGATCGCCTCGTCCAGCGCGGCCAGTGCTTCCCGCTGCATGCCCTTACGGTCGTAAGCCCACCCCATGAAGAAGTGCGCCCACCATAAATCAGGAGCCAACAAAAAAGTCTTCTGAAACCTTTCGATGGCGGCGTCGTACCGCCCCGCCCAGAAATAAGAAAGTCCCAGTGAAGAGTTGACTGTAACTGAGAACGGATCAAGCTCCAGCGCGAGCTTGATCTGCATGGCGGCCTCGGCCTCACGTCCGAGCGGCGTCAAGACATAACCATACCACTCGTGCGCTGAGGCTGAACCGGGATTGAGGTCGAGTGCCCGTTTGAATTCGCGCTCGGCGCCCTCAAAGTCGTGCTCGTAAACGGCTTTCACTACGGCGAGCGCTGTGTGCGCTTCGGGCAGGGTCTCGTCAATAACGATTGCCTGGAGGGCGCACTCTTTTACTTTGGGCATCGCTTCGTTGGGCGCCATAAACTGGCTGGAAAGCGCCCAATGGGCATTTGCCATAGCAGCATAGGCCAGCGCGTAGTTTGGGTCCTTTTTGATTGCCTGCTGGAAAAAGCTTATTGCCTGATGCACGCCCTCAGGGGTCCACAAGTCGGCATAGAAGCGGCCCTTGAGGTAGAGCTGATAGCTTTCGACGTTCTCCGTGTAACGCTGCGTCAGTGCTTCCCGCGTCTCGCGAGTCATATGCAGGCGCAGTTTTTCTGAAATCTCGCGTGAGATGCTCTCCTGCACCTCAAAAATGTCGGAGAACTTGCGGTTGTAATGCTCGCCCCAGAGGTGACTGTTGCTACCGACGTCTTCGAGTTCCACGCTAATCGACAGATAGGGACCACGCTGAGCAACACGTCCGGTAAGAATCGCCTGCACGTCGAGCTCGCCGCCGATACGTTGCAGGTCTGGCTCCTGACCCTTATAGCGGAAGACCGAACTACGGGCGATCACCCGCAGGTTGGGGACCTGTGAAAGGCTGTTAATCAAGCTTTCAGTAATGCCGTCGGAAAGATATTCCGTGTCACCTTCAGAGCTGAGGTTGACAAACGGCATAATGGCCAGCGAATCGATGGGGCTATGACGGTCGCGGCCATCCGTCGCCCTTGCGACGGCCTCCTGAGTGCCCGGTTTAACGCCCGCACCGCTGCCTGCCGACAGCTTTATGGTCTGGTCCTCCGGTCCGGCCGCAGGCCGCTGCACCATCACCGCATCGCTGGGCAGATGGGAATCCACCTGCGCCTTTACGCCCTTTAAATCGTCAAGCAAAGCCTGCACCGTTTGGTAACGCTGCTCGCGGTTCTTCTGTAGTGCCCTCGCGACGATCTCCTGCAAGGCCGGCGGAACGTTGAGCCGGAACTCCTGCAGCGTAGGCGGTTCCTTCATCAGGATTGCCGCGATCACTTCGGCTTTACTCGGCGATTTGAAAGGAGACTGGCCGCTGGCCATCTCATAAAGCATCGCCCCAAAACTGAAAATGTCGCTGCGTTCATCGAGTTCCTCGCCGCGCACTTGCTCGGGTGACATGTAGGGCACCGTCCCCAGAATCGTTCCACTCCCAGTTAACTGATCCTGGGTTGCGGTCGCACTTTCTGTGTCGGCTCGGACAACTTTGGCCAGCCCAAAGTCGAGCACCTTAGCCTGTCCGCGCGCGTCGATCATTATGTTCTGCGGCTTGATGTCGCGGTGAATAATGTATCGCTTATGAGCTTCCACCAGCGCGTCCGCGATTTGCACGGCGAAGTCGAGCGCCTCGCGGAGCATTAGTCCCCGGTGCCGAATCCGCTGGTCCATCGTCTCGCCCTCGATGTATTGCATGACGATGAAATTGCGACCGCGGTCTTCGCCAACTTCGTGAATGGTGCAGATGTTTGGGTGGTCGAGCGTGGCTACCGCCCGCGCTTCGCGAAGCAAGCGCTTGCGCGCGCTCTCGTCAGCGATCGCCTCGAGCGGCAAGACTTTGATCGCCACCTTGCGTCTAAGGCGTTCGTCCATCGCGAGATACACCTGGCCCATCCCGCCCGCGCCGAGCAGTTCAAGAAGGCGGTAATGGCCGAGGAAATCTCCGATTACTAGCATGTAATTACGCGGACGCAGGCGGCCTGCAAAGAGGAATGGTTATGTATACTTGACGAGCGACTTTGTCAACCCACATTACTGGGAGCGCGGGTGTCCGCGGTCCCAAAAAAGCAAAGGCAGCCGCCAGCCCATTTTTGCTCGTTACTCACTGCCTACTGTTGATCAGGGGTGGCCGACTTTGGAGGCGCCGGTATGGCCAGCGACAGGTAGCAGTCGTCCTGTTCGATCATGATCCCCCTGGCCGTACAATCTGCCAGCGCCACGCGAACTTCCGCCAGCTCTAATTTCGTAGTCGATTCTCCAAGCGACCTAATCCACTCGAGAATCTGTCGCGGGGTAGCAATCTGATCACACAATTTGTAGACGGATCTTTGCAGCCCGGTAAGCACGATTAAGGACGACTCCGCAACCGGCCGGCGATCCCAGATCATCAGCCGTTCACCAACTTCCATCCAATATAAGCGACTGTGTATGTGACACTGCTGCCACTGTTCGACGGCCAGCGCCAACGGCGTCACGTAGCTTTCCACGTCCTGCGGCTCGGCGTATTCAAACGTGAAGTAGTAAGCCAGATTCGTCAACGCTTCAGGCGGGAGCGAATAGACATAACTATACGCGGGATAAGGCCTCAGGTTTTTCAATCCAAGCTGTTGATGCTGAGTGAAGTTGGGGCTGAACCGATCGACGCGGATAGTGGTTGCGTATTGCGGCGGCTGCAAGTGGGTAAGAAAGGGAACCAGCTCGGCCATTCGACCGTACTCTTCTGGTGGCTCGCCTGGGAAGCCCCAGATAAAATTCCAGTTAGCCTGAATGTCCAGCTCCGCGCACCACTTGAGGAATTGAATGTTCTGCAGGCCCTTCACGCCTTTCCGCATGATCTGTAAGACGCGATCACTCAAACTCTCTATGCCGGGCTGAACTTCGTTGACACCCGCTTGCTTCAGCAGCCGCAATTGCGGCTTCGTCAGATTCGATTTCACTTCGTAAAAAAGATTTGCGTTGAGGTTAGTCTTCGCCTTCATTTTGGCGAGGGCCGGGATGAAGTCTTTGAAGTAAGCCATGTCCAGGATGTTATCCACTGCCACCACATCAAGGCCAGGGTGCCTGCGCGTCAGCTCTGACAATTCGGCTAAAGCTCTCGCCGGGGTCTTTTTCCGGTGAACCATCGTCTCGCCGTTTAGCCCGCAAAAAGTGCAATGATGTTTCGCACCCCACCAGCATCCTCGCGAGGTTTCGAACAAAAGGCTCGGCTTCAGACCGTTCAAGTCGCTCTGCTCCAGCTGCACGAAATAATCTGTGTAATCCGGGTTCGCCAGCGCATCCATCGCAGTGATGACCGCAGTGTTCTTGAGGGGTTGTTCGAGTGATGTAATCGCAAAGTTGCTGCCGAAATACACACCTTCAAGATCAGAAAAGCTTTGCCCTCCCAGCACACTCCGCACGAGTTCCGGAAAAACACCATCTCCTTCGCCCGACACCACGGCATCGATGAAAGCAAACTGACGGATCATTTCAACGCCCATTACTCCTTCGCAGTTCGCGCCTCCAAAGACGACGAAAGTATCGGGGGAACGCTCCTTGATGCGTTTAGCAAGCGATAATGACGCAAGCTGCTGTTGAAAGACGCTCGTAAACCCCACTACCGCAGGTGCGCATTCGACGATCTTCTCGAGACATTCCGCGAGAAAGCCTTCGACCTTGTCACCCGCGCTGACAATCTCGTTGACGAAATCTTCCGGCAATGGGTGCAAGTACGCGCAAGTCTGCGATGGACCGTTGAGGCGTTTATCGAGCACGTCAGTGAGGTAGAGTTTAAGCTCGGAACCGGATCTCTCCGGGAAGAGGGCAGGCGAAAAAATCCATTCGCCTACCAGATCATGGCTATGAGTTTCAGTGGTTACTCTTGAGTAAGTGGATGAACCAATCAGTTCGGCAAATCGAAAAGTGAAATAGAAGACACGCGAGGATATGTTGCAACGGCCTAGTGCTGCCTGTAGCAAACTAAGACCAATGGAAGGCGTCTGTAGAGAGCCGAATGGCATGTTAACCAGCGCGACATCTAACTCTCTTTCCAATGCAACGTCCTTCCCCACACGTTTCTGCGCGCAACTCGGAAATACACCTGGATGAAACGCCCTGCAAGTTGGTTATAGGAAATGGTCTACCCGCTATTGAAGTTATAGCAAAATATCGAGGTGGTTTCTATGTGATGGTTCGGTTTGACTGAAGCCCATGCTAAGTATCGCAAGTTATAAAAAAGGTTAAATGAGTTAGCAGAAATCTAAGAAAAGCATCTAAGCTGCTTTCGCCTAGCTCCTCCACAGCTAGAGCAATGTGCATTCCTTCAGAAAGCTTCCCACCAGTCCCTTCGTGATAATAAACACCCCACGCGGGAGATGCCTGAGGCTTCGACCATAGGGTGACCGTGCCTTTGTCTAACACAAGTAATACTGTACTTCCTCACCAAGTCGTAATAGTGCTCAGAGATTTTATCCAAACTAAGCGCACTATCGAAGGCGAAGAGACATGCCACCGTTTGAGACTTCATGAGGATCGGAAGCTCGGGTGGTGCAGTCTTCGCTAGTTGCTTTGTCGCCAATATATTCTCGAAAGACGAAACTAACTGGTCCTTATCTAGACGGGATTTTACTTCAACTACGGCAGCAACATTGTCACTTGGGAATATCGCAGCTTCTTCTGATGCTCTCGATCGGCCTGGGGGTATTTCCTGCTCAGCGCCCATGGTAAATGGACCTTACCAAAGCCGCCCTGCAGATCTCGCAGATGTACACCCTTGACGTGAGACAGGTGCATCTTTAATTGCTCTTCGAGCGCCACGGGAAGCATAGTGAGGCGATCCTTCTGCCCTTTCGCATCACGCCCGACTATTTGCTTGTAGCCGAAGTCAATATCTTTAACCTTAAGGCTCAGGCATTCCCTCAGACGTAACCCCGCTCCGTAGAGCAGACTGGCCATCAGCCAGTTCTGCTGCTGGAGTTGGGCAAGTATCGCCTTGACTTCCTCTTTAGTGAATACCAGCGGCAGGCGGGCCGGGCGCTTGGCACGTTCTACATTTTCGAGCCAGGGCCGATTCTGACCCAGCACGTGACGATAGAGAAATAGCAGCGCCGCCAGGGCCTGGTTTTGTGTGGAAGCCGCCACTCGACGTACGACGGCCAGATGAGTCAGGAATTCGCTGACTTCAGTAGCACCCACCATTTCCGCGGGATGTCTCTTTTGTATGCATTTTGCTTCTCCCTTTCATTTGTTGTCCTTGCCGTCACGGTCGGGTTACTGCGCCCGACTGCCAGGCCTCGCTTAAGTCCTTAACCTTTGCTTCCTCTCTGCTTGCGTTGTCGCTTCTTACCAACACCCCCTTCTTCAACTGTTTCTTTCAAGCGGACAAGCTGGCTTGACCAAAGCTGACGAAATGGGGTGACCCATCTCTCATAGATTTGCTGAATGGGCACGGTATTTAATGAGTTCATACGTTGTCTCCCTGAGTCAGCTGTTTGGACCAACTTCGCTTCGCGCAGCACGTCGAGATGCTTCATCACCCCGAAGCGAGTTAAATGGGGAAACGAGTCAACGATTTCAGTCGTTGTGCGTGCGCCATCTCTAAGCTGGTCTAGAATTGCTCGTCTCGTCGGGTCGGACAGTGCCTTCCAAACCATATCCAGGTTGTCGGGCATTCGCTTAGGGCGTGGCACGCAGCTACTCGCAGTCCCTTCTTATCTCGGCGAGCAGGTGTTTCCATCCCTCGCCAACGCCCTTGCGGTGCTCAGGATCAATCATGCCGATCGCCCGATGTCGCAGGGTGACTCTTGAGCCTCCCGGAATTTCCTCGACCTTAACCTCCAGGTGGTTGTTTGCCGGATACGACATAAACATTGGTCCACTCAATTCGAGCAGGGTCGGCGGCTTGATGACCTGGACGAATCCCCAAAGGTGTCCGATTCCGTTTCCCCGATCCCGGTACCACCGTCCACCAGGCTTCACCTCGAGAATCATGGGCATGGGTTCACCGCCGGGTTTGGTGTTGTCCTCCCCGAAGCGTTTCAGCATCGCCGGAAACACTTTTTCGGGTCCGGCCTTAATGTCGATGTGCTGCTCAATGTCGAAGGTCAAATCATCCAATTTCATACTTGTCTCCTTATTCTTTCGATACCGCCTTTATGTGAGCATATAGTAACGTGACTATTTACTCACGTCAAGTGGAAATCTCAATCGAGAGGAAAGTGGCGGTAAGACCCGCCCTAAAGTAAAATCAATAACTTAAGCCTGCTGATCTCTTGAGACTGGAGTCCGAACCCCATGGTTGGAATCTAATAGGCTGGCTTATCAAAGAGTTAGCGGAATTTAGACTTACCACAAGTTTACAACAAATATCGATCCCGATTTGAGTCGGATGCTCCTTTACTCTTTCCCCATACTCACAACTCCGAAAGTCATGAGGCTTCCCCAAATATCGCTGTCGTTACAAAAGCTCGTTTCGGGCGGTAGCACAACAACCGATCAGTCCACTACTCCAGGCGGGCGGTAGTACTGACTCCCGACGACGATCTGAATTCTGATTGTGGTTGAGCGTTATCGTTCCCAACGTGATCAGTTCCTGACGGCCCAAGCATCAGAGATTGGGCACGCTTAGCCGCGGTTGAAACCATCACAACTGGTTCTTCCCGCGAGCGCTATTCATGAAAAAGATGCGCGTTTCATTCTTATCCAGAAAGCCCTCCGCTCTGCCGGTAACCTTTCCGCTCTGGCCCATGAGCCGATCGATTTGGCTCGTATCGATCTAAATAGAAAGACCCCATTTCAAGAGCTTGAACCGAGTGGTCCAACTAGGCAGTTTCAAGTCGCAGGTAATATTCTGGTCTACCCCAGCAGAACCAAGTAGTTCACATGGAGAAAACAGGTGTCTCTATTCCAGCGCGCGCTTCTGATCACAGTACTTGCGGGAGGCAGCGTTGATGGCTGTCACTGGAATCCTGTTCCTCAAACAGCCTGCCAGTTTAATGAGAATAACGGGAATCGCACTTTCGCTCATCGGATTGTTCTTAATGCGATAAACTCCGGTCAAATAATTCAGTTTCCGATTTGAGCCAAACCCATGAAGCGTCTGGTTCTCAAAGTTGGACCGCTGTTATTGGCGTTCCTTATTGGGGTTGTGACAAAGACGGCCTGGGATAAGTGGCAACAGATTCAGGACTTTCTATCTAATCTTTTCCTTTACTATCAAGATTGAACTAGGCTTTGCGAGCCGAATACAAGGAAAGCGTGCCAAACAGAGTGATATACCTCGCTGACTCACGCACTTCTACAAAACCGCTGTCGCGCATCAGTCGCCCCCTTACTGCTCTTTGCGGCTCCGCTTGTCAATCAACGCGCGCATTCTGTCGAGTATCGCTTCGCGTCCTTTGCTGTTCATCTGTTCTTCCAGATTCGCGAGCGCGGTTGTAACGATCTCTTTGTGATGTAGGTCGTCCAGCCCTCGCTCTTGCGTCACGTCGAGCCACAGCTTGTGAATTAGATTAACATCCTCATCCGCGAGCTTCGGGGCATGCGCCCCGATATCAAAATCATCTACCTGGTGGTCAGGCTCAACAACGTGAAAGCAGACTTGCCGCTTCGGCTTGTTGGGCAGCCGCTCCCAGGCCTCTCCGATCCGCTTTGCCTGCTCTTCGGCTGTCATCACCGATGAGCGACCGGACCAGATATCGGCAGAATCGAGGTGCGCCGCTGTTTGCGCAATAGCATCAAAGACGATCGCCCCCGGAACGATCAAAAGATCGACATGCTTGCCAGCTTTTTCTGCTAGCGACGTAACGCGGCTGAATAGCAGTTGTTCGTAGTTTGTGAAGAGATGCTGTTGCCCGATGTCTTCATAGCCGGCGTCCGGTCCCTTCATCACCTGCACTGTCATCACCACCAAGTCACGCTTGCCTGTGTGTGTCGCTTCCAGCGCTTTTTGGAGATGCGCCAGCGTGTTGTAGTCGCGCACGAGACAGAGGGCATTGCCGGGACGCACTTCAACCGTCTCGTTTGAGATGATCTCCTGCGGCTGAAGGCGGAACTGGTCCATTTCGACGTGCGCCGCCTGGCCACGTTTGCGCTCATTGATGCGTTCGGAGATCAGAAAAATGCTGAAGAAAACGAGTGTGAAGGCGACGCCGCTGACAGTCGCCACCTGTTTCGTGATTAGGTTGATGCCCGCAATCGAAAACAAGATCGCGGCGATGGCTCCCAATCCCAGCGGAATTTCATTACCGCCCAGTTGGATGTTGAACGGCACCTTCCACTCACGGTCAGATTTATCTTTGAAGCGCAGCACCAGCATCGCCAACCCCTTGAAGGCGAACGACCAGATGACGCCGAAGGCGTAAGCCTCACCGAGCGTGTAGGTGTTGCCGCGCGACCCGATTATGGCGACCAGTTGCAGGATCACGATCAGGTTGATCATGCGATAGGTCGTGCCGAAGCGCTTATGTGGCGCGCGGAACCAGTCAGTCATTACTCCGTCCTCGCTGACGCGGTTAAGAACGCCGTTCGAACCAATTATCGAGGTGTTAATCGCCCCGGCGAGCATCAGGAAGCCAACGATGACGATGAATCCCTGGAACAGAAGTTTCAGCGGCAGCGGGCCTGCCAGGTACATCGAGATGCCACTGATCAGATTGTTGAAGTACTGCGGACGGACGTCGTCCGGGATGAGCGCGTAGCCGAAGAAGGAGACGAGTGAAGTAAACAGTAGAGAGTAGAGAAAGATCACCAAACCCGCCTTCATCAAGTTCTTATGTTTCGGGTATTCCAACTCACGGTTGACTTGCGCGAGCGACTCTTCGCCTGACATGGCGAGGAACGAGTGGCCGAAGGCCATCATGATGCCGATGAGACCCAGCAGCGCCCCCGCGTTCGGCACGAAGCTGTAATGCGGCACGCTATCAGTGGTTGTGCCTCCGCTTGACAAAGTGTTTGCGGCGTTCAATTCCTGGTTGAGCGCTGGCGACTGTTCAGCGCGCACTTTACGCAAGTAGTTTGGGATGAGCCGCGGCATCCAGCCAACCGCATCATCGCTAAAGGTCATGTTGCGCGTGACTGGCGCGGGCGGCAGGCGTTGGCTTGCCGGCTTCGTCAGGATCGTAAAGCCGCACCAGACGATTAAGAGCACCACCATCACGGTCGTGACGTACATGATCTTGAGCGCATCGTCGGAGGACTCGTGGATGCCTTTCGTATTGCGCCACCAGAAGTAGACGGTGATGAGTGCAGCTATCCCGGCGGCGAAGTAATTGATTGTATCGGGCGACGGATTCAGCGGATAGCCGAAGTAGGTAGAAGTCTGCGCGACGAGTCCAACGATGTACTGCCCGGCGGAGACGCCCGAGATCGGCCCGGTCAGGATGTAGTCGAACATCAGTGCTGAAACCGAAAGTTTCGCCAGCGTGCCTCCCATGGCCTCCTTGACCACGCGGTAAACTCCGCCGCGCGTAAACATCGCGCACGACTCTACGTAGACGGCGCGCACCGCATAGGAGAAGAGCATCACGCCTAAGATGAACCAAGGCGCTGAACGTCCCACGGCTTGCTCAGCGATGCCGCCGACATAGTAGGCGGAAGAACCAAGATCATTTAAGACGATCGCTGCCGC
>DASWDX010000376.1:0-6397 GCA_036395055.1 Pyrinomonadaceae bacterium
GATTAAGACCTGGTCCCGGCGTTCGACGATTACGCCGGACATGGTTGGCTTAACGTTTGGCGTGCACAATGGTAAGCGACACTTGCCGATTTACGTTACGGAAAATATGGTGGGCCATAAGCTGGGTGAGTTTGCGCCGACCCGCACCTTCAAGGGGCATTCCGGCACCAAGGTGGAAAAGGCGACGAAGGTAGCGCCGGCGGCGAAATAGTTTCGAGTTCTGAGTTTCGGGTTTCGGGTTTTCACAACCCTGACGGCGAAACACAGAACGCGAAACTCAAAACTCGAAACACGAAACTCGGAACTTGGGAAATTGAGTATGGAAGCGATAGCAAGTGCAAAATATCTTCGCGGGTCGGCGCAAAAAGCGCGGCTGGTTGTTGATATGATTCGCGGCAAAGACGTCAATAAGGCCTTGGCCATTCTGCGGTATTCCAGCAAGCGCGCTTCGAATTTGATCGAGAAGTGTATGCGTTCGGCGATTGCCAATGCCAACGAAGCGGCGGAGAAAGCCAACGTCGCCATAGACCCGGACGATCTTTGGGTGAAGACGGCGTTCGTGGATCGCGGACCGACTAAGGGCCGGCGCCGCGTGCGTCCAGCTCCTCAGGGGCGCGCTTATCGCGAGCAGCGCCACTTTTGTCACGTGACCATTTTGCTTTCAAATGATGCTCGGCCCGAGCCGAAGGCGCAGCGGCAGGGAGACGGCAAAGCTGTTGCTGCTAAGCCGACGAAATTAGCTGAAAGCAAAGGTCGCAAACGCGGCGGAGCAGCAGCCGCGCCACGCGCAAAACGGACGACTTCAAAGGCGGAGGCTAAGCAGGCCGCTGCCACTGAGGCGACAGCAACGGACCCGGCGAGCAAAAAATCGGCGAAGAAAGCTGCGAAAAAGCCGGCTAAGAAGAGTGAAGACAGCTAATACGACTTCGATTTGAGATCTCAAATTTGACATTTCAAATTTCACCATCTCAAAAAGCGCGGATTGATTTGATCGAAGAGAAACCTCGGTTTCAACCAAAGAACTGGAGAAGATTGTGGGTCAGAAAGTTCATCCTTACGGATTTCGTCTCGGCTATAACAAGGACTGGCACTCGCACTGGTTTGCGAAGAAGCAGTATGGCGAGTACTTGCTGGAGGATCTCAGGCTCAAGCGCGATCTAAAGCAACGCTTTGCTGGCGCCGGCGTTTCACACGTCGACATCGAGCGCGCGGCAAACAGGCTCAAGATTATCATCTACACTTCGCGCCCCGGGATTATTATCGGCCGTAAGGGCGCGGAGATTGACAAGCTGAAAACCGATCTTTCATCCAAGACTGGCCGCGAAGTTTTGGTTTCCATTCAGGAAATTCATAAGCCGGAATTGAACGCCCAACTGCAGGCAGAAAAGATTGCGGCGCAACTCGAGAAGCGCATCGCTTTTCGCCGGGCCATGCGCAAGGCCGTGGAAGAGTCGCTCAGATTTGGCGCTCAGGGAATCAAGGTGAAAGTAAGCGGCCGTCTGAACGGCGCTGAAATCGCCCGCAGCGAGTGGCATCTCCAGGGACAGCTTCCACTGCACACCTTGCGAGCCGATGTGGATTACGGGCTGGCTGAAGCCCGCACGACGTTTGGTCAGATTGGCGTGAAGGTTTGGATTTACCGCGGCGAGATTCTTGATGCGAAGGCAGCGATGGCCCGCGGCACCGGATCAGATCCGATTAACGAGACGCGCATGGGTGAGCGCGAGCGCCGTCCACGCACGCGGCGCGAGCGCGAAGGCGGTGGCTCTGACGGCAGACGGCCACGCGGGGAAGGATAAAAACGTAAATAGTAAATCGTAAATAGTAAATAGACCGGACGTTAAGTCTTCGAACTTACTATTTCCCGATTTGCGATTAACGATTTACGAGGTTGTTTCATGTTGATGCCGAAAAAAGTTAAGCACCGAAAGCAGATGCGCGGACGCATGACTGGCGTCGCGACTCGTGGCAGCGAGATCAGCTTTGGTGAATATGGGCTCAAGTGTTTGGAGCCGGCGTGGATTACCGACCGCCAGATTGAAGCGGCGCGTATTGCGATGACTCGTCACATCAAGCGCGGCGGCAAAATCTGGATTCGGATGTTTCCCGACAAGCCGGTAACCAAGAAGCCGGCTGAAACGCGCATGGGCAAAGGCAAGGGGGCGCCGGAATATTGGGTGGCGGTAGTCAAACCGGGAAGGATTCTGTACGAGATTGAGGGAGTTGATGAGAAAACAGCGCGTGACGCCATGCGTCTGGCCGCTCAAAAGCTTCCCATCAAGACGAAGTTTGTTACCCGTGCAGATCAAGAGGGAGGCGCGATCTAGATATGAAACGGCGCGAAGAGCTCGACAAGTATCACGACTTTTCAGAAGAGGAATTGAGAGCGGAAACCGCCCGCTTGAAAGAGTCGCTCTTTCGTCTGAAGTTTAAACTGGCTCTCGGCGAGGTGGATGCGGTCAAACGTATCCGCGAGGAAAAGAGATCGCTGGCGCGTCTGCAGACGATTACACGGCAACGTGAGCCGCAGGCGAATAACGCGCCGGCAGCAGCAAAATAACCTGGAGAAATAAGCGCGCCAACGGCTAAGTCCGGGTCGCGCTGGAAAGCAGGCACGAACCGCCGGATCTTCGGCAACTGAGTGAGAAGAATGGCAGAAGAGAATCAAGCAGAAAGCAATACCAGCGCGGCGGCAAGCGATACGCCGGTCACGGAAAGCAATAACGTCGCTGCTGAGGCAAGCGCTAATAGGGCTGCACGCGCGCATCGCTCGCAAAAAGTGGGCTCGGTAGTTTCCGACAAGATGCAGAAGACGGTGGTGGTGCGCGTCGATCGGCTGGTGCGTCACACGAAGTATCGTCGCTATGTTCGTCGCACGTCGAAATTCATGGCCCATGATGAATTGGGTGCAACCATTGGCGACAAGGTGCGAATTGTTGAAACACGGCCCATGTCCGCGCGAAAGCGTTGGCGGGTTATTGAGATAGTGCAGAAAGCAGCGAAATAAGAACGGTAAATAGTGAATGGTAAATGGTGAATAGAAAAAGAGGCGTGCTTACTATTCCCAATTCACGATTTACGATTCACGAGGTGTAGTCATGATTCAGATGCAGACCTCCCTGGAGGTCGCCGACAATTCAGGCGCAAGACGGGTTGAGATGATCATGCCCATCGGCGGGTCAACCGGAAAGATCGCGAGCCTGGGTGATCGGATCAAGGTGACCGTCAAGGAAGCATCGCCGGACGGCACGATCAAAAAGGGAACGGTTCAGGACGCGGTCATCGTACGCACGCGCAAGGAAGTGCGGCGTAAGGATGGTACCTACATCCGCTTCGATCAGAATGCGGCGGTGCTGATAAAAGAGGACGGAACGCCTATTGGCACGCGCGTATTCGGTCCGGTGGCGCGCGAGCTGCGGGACAAAAACTTTATGAAAATCGTCTCCCTGGCGCCGGAGGTTATTTGAGGATTATGGCGGGAACAAAACGTTCGAAAATCAAGAAGGACGATCAGGTAGTGATTATCGCCGGACGTGATAAAGGCAAGCGCGGTCGGGTACTCGAAGTAGCGCGGGCTGACGGGAAGATTAAGGTTGAAGGCGTGGGAGTAATCAAGCGTCATCAGCGCGCAAACCCGCAAAGCAATCGCGGTGGCGGCATTATCGAGAAAGAAGCTTTTATCAACATTTCCAACGTGCAGTTGATTGATCCGCAGTCAGGCAAGGCGACGCGTGTTAAGTATCAGATTGAAGGCGACGGCTCAAAGATTCGGGTGGCCGCGGGCAGCGGACAATCGTTGGAGAAATAAGAACATCGTAAATAGTAAATCGTAAATAGATGAACCAGCTGGCAGTTACTATTTACTATTCACGATTTACGATTCACTAAGGATTGAAAATGGCAGCAAGGTTAAAAGAACGGTATCAAAAAGAGGTTGGGCCAGCGATTGCCAAGGAGTTTGGGATTGAGAATCCGATGGCGATCCCACGCGTCCAGAAGGTCGTTCTGAACATGGGCATGGGCGAGGCGATTGCCAATGCCAAGATTCTGGACACAGCGGCGGATGAGCTTCGCTCCATTACTGGTCAGAAACCAGTCGTGACTAAAGCCAAGAAATCGATCGCCTCGTTCAAGCTTCGTCAGGGGATGCCGATCGGCGTTATGGTCACTCTGCGTGGCGATCGCATGTATGAATTTCTGGACCGGTTGGTGTCGATCGCCTTGCCTCGCGTCAGGGATTTTCGGGGAGTTTCGCCGAAGGCGTTTGATGGCCGTGGTAATTACACAATCGGAATCCGCGAGCAATTGATATTTCCGGAGATTGACTTTAACAAGGTCGATAAATTGCGCGGGATGAATATTTCGATTATTACCACGGCGCGAAATGATGAGCAGGCTCGTGCCCTCTTGAAGGGGCTGGGAATGCCTTTCAGGGCGTGAATCGTAAATCGTGAATCATAAATAGACGAGCGGTTTCGCGATGCACCATTCACAGTTCACTTTACGGTAACTATTTACGATTCACAACTTATTATTAACGAAACAATGGCAAAGAAATCACTGATTGCGAAATCGCAGCGGAAACCAAAATTCGCCGTGCGCGCTTACACGCGCTGCAAAAAGTGCGGCCGGGCGCGCGGCTATCTGCGGAAGTTTAATTTGTGCCGCATCTGTTTTCGCCAATTGGCGCTAGAGGGGCAAATTCCCGGCGTCGTCAAGTCTAGTTGGTAAGAAGAGCAGGTGACAGGTTTCCGGTGCCGGGTTTCCGGCAGAAGCCACACCCGGCCCCTGGCACCCAACACCTGATTTGGAGTTCTAAATGACTGATCCTATCGCCGATATGTTGACGCGAATCCGCAATGCTATTGCGGCAAAGCATTCACGCGCGGATATTCCGGCTTCAAAACTTAAACTTGAGATCGCCCGCATCCTGAAGGAAGAGGGCTACATCAATAACTTCGTTCTGAAGGGCGAGGGCCTGAAGCGCACGATTCGCATTTTCCTTCGGTACGATGCGCGCGGCACTTCGTCAATCACACACTTGCAGAGAGTTTCGCGGCCCGGCCGGCGTGTTTATGTTGGCTCTAGTGAAATCCCGAAAGTTCTCGGCGGCTACGGCGTTAACATTGTTTCCACTTCCAGGGGCCTGATGAGCGGGAAAGCAGCGCGCCGCGAAAACATCGGCGGAGAACTGTTGGCACAGATTTACTAGGAAGTGAAAAGTCAAAAGTGATGAGTGATAAGAAAGCGCATGGTTCTTTTTCTACTTGTCACTTTTCACTTGTCACTTATCACTGAGGTTCGAATTATGTCGCGCATTGGCAAGAAAGCAATAACGTTACCGAAGGGCGTTTCGGTGAGTATCGGTGAACAAGTGCTCGAGGTGAAGGGGCCGAAGGGTAACTTAAGGACTCCGATTCCTGAAGGCATCAGCTTCAAACTCGAAGGCGATGAACTGCGCGCCGAACGCACTTCAGACGATCTGGCGCCGTTGCACGGGTTGGCCCGCGCCCTGGCTAACAATGCAATCGTCGGTGTAACGGAAGGCTTCACGAAGCAGATGGACGTGGTCGGCGTTGGTTACAAGGCTGACGTGCAGGCGAAGCGAATAGTATTTTCGCTTGGGTATTCACATCCAATCGAATTTCCTTTGCCTGAAGGCGTAGAGGCTAAAGCCGAGCGAATGACAACCAAGGGAAGCATCCAGCAATATCAAACGACGCTGACGCTAACAAGCATCGATAAGCAAAAGCTTGGACAGGTGGCAGCGGAGATGCACAAGCTGCGGAAGCCGGATGCTTACAAGGGAAAGGGCATTCGCTACGCCGGTGTGCCCATTAAGCTGAAGCCTGGAAAGACCGGGAAATAATTAGTAAATCGTAAATAGTAAATCGTGAATAGAAACCGCTTGAAGCATGACCAGGTAGACATTCAACGAAGCCAGGACCAAAACTATTTACGATTCACGACTCACTATTTACAAACTGATATGGCAAACACGAGTAGAGCAATAGTTCGCGAGGCGATTCACAGGCGAATTCGCCGCAAGGTAAACGGTAGCGGCGAAAGACCGCGCCTGGCTGTTTATCGCAGCCTGAATCACATCTATGCACAGCTGGTTGACGACCAACTCGGCAAGACGATCGTGTCGGCGTCAACCACAGAGAAAGATTTGCGTGGCACGACCGGCGGAAATCTCGAGGCGGCGCGGCGCATTGGCAAAGCTATTGCGGAACGCGCGCTCGAAAAAGGAATCAGCCGTGTCGTCTTCGACCGCGGCGGCTATCTTTATCATGGCCGGATCAAAGCGCTGACAGACGCAGCTCGAGAAGCCGGATTAAACAAGAATGAGCTTATCGCTCGCGAGGAAGAAGCCGCTGAAGCCCAGACAGAGGCG
>DASWDX010000377.1:0-6440 GCA_036395055.1 Pyrinomonadaceae bacterium
TGTAGTCTTGAACACCTTGTTGCCTTTGGTCTTCTTGCTTGTTGATTCGTAATAGCGTGGTTGCCGGTAGATTTTAGGCTCGTTGAAGTAGGGGTCGAAGGCGCCCGGATAGGGCCGGTCGCCCACATACACGACGGGCTCATCTGGGGCGAGCAAAACATCGCCTAGTTCAGTACAGCCCGTGACAAGAAAAACCATGATTACCATCAGTGGGAAGGAGCGAAAAGTCACCCCTATCGTCTAGCAGGAGCGTTTTGCCGAGTCAAAGGAAATTAGACCCGCGCAAGGCCACCGGTCATCGATTGATTCTGGCGAAGGATCTGGATTGCAGACGCTCAGCGGGATAACGGAAAGCGTATTATTGTGCGTGCGGATGAAAAGTTGCCTGCTTTTTTGGAACTGGAATCTGTGATTTCAGGCTCGTTGCTTACTAGCTGCAACGGTGCAGTGGGGTGCGGCGATGGATCACAACGCGATTGGTTCAGTTGAATAAAAACAAGTCACTATTAAAAGCGTTCGCAGTCGCGGCCATCGTGCTTGTTGTGTTTGCACTGGCTTTGTGGATGGGATGGCACAACGATCGATTAGGGGCTCGGCTTCGACGGATGCAGACGGTGTTGACGTCCACTATTGCCTCTCCGTCACAAGCGCCTGGGGCCTCGATAGTGGCAGCCTCATCGCCGCCTGATTCGGCAATTGAAATGGCTCAACTTCCAGCACCGACCGAGCCGACAAGCCCGCCGCCTGCCCCTGCCGCAAATGCCTCAGAAGCGAAGTCCACTCCAAAGGATACGGCGGCTGATAACTCGACGCTGGGCAGCCTTTTGAAACAAGAAGGTTTCGGAGTGGTGAAACTTGAGCAGGAGAACCTCGACAATCAAAAGGCCCACATGAACGATCCGAAACATCTCATCGTTGATGTCGAAGTTAATCGAGTGAGCGCTTCGTTAATGGTCGATACCGGTACGCCAACAACCAATATTGCGCGGGACAGGCTCGAGAAATTCGGTCTTGTCGAGCAAAAGACTTCTCTTCGAGTCACCAGTCCACTCAGATCAGCTTCCAACAAATTCTATGGCATCGCAAAACTTAACACGCTTGCCATGGGCAATTGCGTGATCCAAGACCTCCCAGTTTTAATTGACGCGATTCCATATGTAGACGGCGTTTTTGGATCCGACGACATGCACAGAATTGGCGCGGTGTTGGATTGTGCCGAGCCCGCACTTTACTACGCCCCTCGGGGACCTCGTAGTGATACAAGCAGCAAATTGGCGGCGATGCTCCAAAGCAATGGGTTCACGCAGGTCCCCATGCGTTTAACCTCAGACCATCGTCTGGAAGTTGCTTGTTCCATCGGTGGTGTACCCTCGACCATCATAGTTGACACGGGGTCGCTGGCCACTTGCGTCGATAAAAGGATCGGGATCAAAGCGGGAGTCATAATGAAACGCACGAGAACCGTGCTTATAGGCTCCGGAGGGGCGAAGGCACGGCTAAGCAGCGGCCATGTAAAGCAATTCGCTATTGGTGATTTTGAGATCAGAGATGCCGATATTAGCTTTGTCGGTTTGAAGAAAGCTGACCACCCTTCCGCTCACCTTCTTGGGATTGGCGAGCTCGTATCCAACTCTGCAATTATCGATGTAGGCGGGTTAAGCATGTACCTGCGGCATCCGCAGTGAGCGGCGTTGAGACTCGCTTGGCGCGATCGCTGTCCAATCTGCTCCTATACATGAAATGACGTGCCTGATTGTGCCGCATGGAATCGAAAATGCCATTTCGCCTGAGCGAAAACACAGGCGACCCTTCGCCTACTCGACCGCGTTGCTGATTGCGTTTGGTTCAGCGTACCACAGACCGAAAGGCAGCGCATCGGAAATCAGATCGACGCCGCGATGATCTTTACGGGACGGATGCCGTAAACGTGAGCGTTCATTCTTCAATTCTGACAGAACCGTCGTATTGAACGTCCGGGGCGCGGCTTGTGATCGGTTTCATGAAACACCAGATCGTCCAGTTGGCGCATATCGACCATTTCGCCGCATCGCGCCCACTTGTAGAAGTGCTGCTTCTCCGATTCGCTCAACTCGTCAAAATCAGCAACATTCATTTGTTATACGAATCGACGCTTCATTGAGCTCGCGGACAAAAAATTGATTGCGTTCCTGGAACTCGGATCTGCGCCGAGCGGTCGCGCTCATCCGAAACTTGTAACTCCCTGGCCTAATCAATCCTTGCGGTCGCATCCCGGAAAACTTCCGTGACATAACCGAATCGGATTTCTGCACCATCCTCCAACTCAGCATCAGCAATAGAAACGCCATCGATCTGTGTCCCATTTGTTGACCCCACATCTTTGAGGCGATACCCGCTCGGCGATTTCGTCAGCAAGGCGTGCTGCGCTGACACTGTCGGATGGTGAATGACTATGTCATTCGACGGTGCACGGCCAATCCTAATAACGTCGCTAATTAAGTCATGCGTTATTATCTCAACACCGTCGCAATCGAGTGGACGGAGTAGTGCTCAGCGCGACGCCATCGTTATCGATCGTTTTTTCCAGACGAAACAAAAGGCGCTTGCCTGGGCAACTGCGAATCAGGAATTCATGACGGTGCGAATTCTAATGCCAGAACTGGCGCGATGAGATGCGATGCATCCACCAGAAGCACACGACCCAGCAGACCGTTCCGATGGAGCTCAGTACCAACGCCATTGCTTCGAATTTTGCATGGAAAATTGCATCATGATGGTTGCTCCCGCGCTTTGCGCGACAGCGTTTACTTCATGGCGTTTTCCTGATCAACCCAATCAACCAGATAACGATCATGATTACTGCGACGATCCACAGAATGTGCAGAGCGAGCGAAGTAACCGCGAGTGTCAGACGCGCGATCACCCAGATAACGATCAACAGCACTGCGATCCAAAGCAGCGAATGTTTCATACTACTCAATCGCGAACCCAGCACCGGTTGCGCCTATCGTTGGATACTTTCGCGCGTGTTACGTCCCGAACGAGGTGCCGAAGATTTCCTGCTAAGGGGAAGTAGCGCGGCACGTGACCACTGCGCGTCCGATTAAACCGACCGCGAGCAGCCCAAGGGCCGTGAGGCCGTTGAACAAGTCTCCAAACAGCATTGCAACCAAAAAGATCACGCCACCGACCATGACCACCCAAACCGACCAAGGGTATAGCCAAGCCCGATACGGCCGTCGCAACTCAGGTTCTCTGCGTCGTAGCACAATGAGGGAGAGGCAACTGAGGGAGTAGTTGGCCGCTAAAAAGAATGATGTCATCGCGATCAGCCGCTCAAATGTCCCGGTTACGATAAGTCCGATAGCGATTGCGGTAGTTAAGAGCGTAGCAGTGTCCGGTGTGCCACCGGCGTTCACCGTAGAGGTGCGCGACCAGAATAGCCGGTCACGTCCCATAGCGAAGACGACACGCGTACCCATCATCATGACCGCATTTAACAGGGGCACGAGCGAGATCACTGACAATATTGTGATAAGATCCCGGCCGTGCGCGCCGCTGATAACCCGCGCGGCGTCGGCCGCGGGCAACGTTGCGCCAGAAAGTTCAGACATAGGAAGAACCTTTAGCAATGCTATATTGACCAGCAGATAAATCCCCATCACCGACAAGACACCGCCGATCATTGTTCGCGGGAGATTGCGCGATGGGTCGCGATCTTCCTCGATGAAATACAAAGGGCTTTCCCAGCCGCCGTATGTAATGACAACTGCCTGCAGCGCAACAACCAACCCACTGAAGGTCATGGATGAGGCCACGCCTGCCGAGGCGTCTCCACGCCCGGGCACGATGAGACACATGGCAACGAGAGCCAGAAACGCGACGCATTTCAGTGAGGTAGTCACTTCTTGAAACTGACTACTGATGCGGATTCCGAGCCACTGCAGGCCCACAATAGCAACGAGGATTGCAACGGCGACGAATCGAATAGCACTGCTGGGTATCGGCCCGATAACTGCCATGAACTCGGGGATGGCTATCGATAAATATGCCAGGATCGAGCAATACATGAGCCAGTCAGTCCACCCCACGGCAAATCCCGCCGTGTTGCCGAAAGCGCGGCGCACGTAAACGTAATACCCACCGGCTTGTGGCAGCATGACGCCCAACTCAGTCAGACAACTCGCACCAAGGAGGGTGTACAGCCCTCCAGCAATCCATAGGAAAAGAATCGTGGATGCCGAGTGCAGCTGTCCTGCGACCAGGCCAGGTGTACGGAGAATGCCAACCCCGATCGTACCGCCGACGCTCACAGCGAGCCCGAAGCCGACGCCCAGAACGCGTCGAAGCCGACTGGACGTTTCGGATACCATAGCAACGCTAAGCGTAACAGTAATAGGTCCTCAGTCACTCACGGACTCTATCTTAGATCGATCTAAGACATGGCGCCGACAAGCACCGGCAAACTCAGCGCCTCGCACGCTGGGCAATTTGCGTTTGGAATGGTTTCGATGGCTGCAGCAATTACCTCTGGAGTTGCCTAATTTTTCGCACACAAGCCAACTCGCGACACTTGGCCTGCGACTATGGGAGCGCCAATTTTCGCTACACCCAACGCTAGGGAATTGCCAACTCCGACACCAGAGCTTACTGCCGCGTCACCAACTGCCACGCCAGGCTTTTCTGCCGCGCCACCTACCGCCACGCCACAGTTCACTGCCGCGCCAACAGCGAGACGAACGCCGAAGGAGGAACGTCGTAAAAAGAGCCGAACTCGACCCGAGACGATGAGAAAAACAGACCCAGTCGGCGAATTATTGCGCTCGCTCTTCCCGCCAAAGCCGATTCCAAGAACGGGCTCGAGATAGCAAACTAGTGCCGCGGCACAAAGTTCCGCAAGGTTGGTAGCAATCCTGCTTTGCGGCCCGCCCAGTCTCGCCTGATCTACCTGCTATGGCTTGTCAGTGCGTGGACGAAAGCTTTAAAGCGCGATCGCTCTAGCTTGGAAGCGCGGGATATTATGACAACCCTTGGAACGCTGTAATCCGGGGTGGGTCTCACCGTTACTAATCGAACAATGCCTAACACGACAGTACGCGATCGTCAGGTGTCCGCTCATCTGTAAGCGATCGGAACGGTAAACTTCAGCCGATTCACTGACGAATTTTCGATGCCACCTTTTGTCTTTGGCTTTGGTGCTGGCGGCGATAGGACCATGATGCTGGCAGTGGCTCCGTTTTCGCTAGCGTCTGAGATAGTGACCGCCACATCGAACTCGACTAAAAAGACGCCATCAGCGCCCGCGAACGTGCGAAGAACTTTAGGATCCCTTTCGCCGACGTCGAGTCGTGGGGCGACGCACCTGTCATAGTTTTTGGCAGTTGCCACTCCAGCCGAAATCTGGCACAGCGTTGTTGTAACGAAGTCTTGAAGATCCATATTGCGTCGCTCTTTCGACTCCGTTCTCCGATTTCCCGGACCCGTGCGGTGCCGGTTCGGCTGATGCTTTTGGCCCTTAGATCTTTCTACGGGAATCTGGGAATGAAGTTTCCGAAAAGCTCAATCATTTTCTCAATTAATGCAGGTTTGAATGTTTTTGGGTCTTTTTCGCCATCGTCGTATTACAACTTCTTCCCCCCTATTTCACTTTGAGACTAATCCCTTTCCGAACCACCAGGAAAACTCCTGGCTTTGCAGCATGACAGTGACGGAAAAGGAAATTTTCGGCTCGGAGTTTTCGCCAAACACATACAAACTGCCGAATTGGGCGATCAGCTATGTATATCCAGCGAAGGCATAACGTCGACAAAGAAGAAGCAATTCACAAAATCGACAGCTTTCTTGAGGACTTAATGCGCCGCCAGTTTCCTGGCGGCATCACCATCAAAGAACCCTTCAAGAGCTGGTCCGATGACGCCATGCACTTCTCTTTTAAGGCCAGGAAGGGTTTCATCGGCGCCACGATATCCGGGGTCATCCGGATAAACGACGACTCTGTAATCATGGACTCCGATTTGCCAGGACTGGTGACCGCCTTTGTTTCCGAAGACACAATTCGGGACGTGATCAACAAACAGTTGGACGGCTTATTTCCGGCTTAAGCCATTTTGCGACCTATGTTTTGCGCTACGGCACAGACCCCTGTCGTCGGTCATGACAGAAAGGACTGGTAAGACTGATCGATATTGTAAGATATTCCGACGGATTTTAACGTATTCCAATGAGCCGGCCAATGGAAGCGCATCGGAAATCAGATTGACGCCGCATTTGTCTTTACGCGAGCATATTTCGAAAGTGTGCATTTTTTGCGTGACAAATGAAGGATTCTGAGTTGAAATCCTTCCGCAACAAACTGCGAGCACTCAACCGGTGCGGAGAGGCGGTTACTGGAACACCGTGCTGATTCATGTCCACCGCGCCAGGTTAAGTCCCCGTGTAATTCCTGGTCCCTCGCAGTTTGT
>DASWDX010000378.1:0-3562 GCA_036395055.1 Pyrinomonadaceae bacterium
CTGGCTTCGTTCGGTGGTACGACAAGCTCGATCCGAGTCAAATTTTCCGCGGGAGGTTGCCTCATAGATACATGAACACGTGGCGCGAGCTTTCAGGCTCGCGTGGCGAACAGTGCACTGGACAATAGCAGTTTGTTAATCGGCAGGCGAGATGCCTGCAAACCCGACAGCCAGGGTCCCGGTGGGATGTTTTGCTCTGTAACGTCTGAATGTTACAATTGCTGCCCAATGGCGAGTGAGCCCACCGCCCAAACATGCCCCGGTTGCGGGACGACTGTCGATACGACAGAGGCAGAGCCATTGGAGCGGATCCCCTGTCCAAAGTGCGGCAAGAAGGTCCGCGCGGAGAGGAGCTTCGATCATTTCATCCTGGTCGAGACCCTTGGTGTCGGCGGGATGGGCACTGTTTATAAGGCACGCGACACGCACCTCGACCGGTTCGTAGCGCTGAAAGTATTGCGAACAGATCTCGGCGCCGAAGAGGATTACAGTGCCCGATTACAACAAGAGGCACGCATTGCTGCCGCTGTGAATCATCCGAACGTGGTGCAGGTATTCGATTCGGGAACAGACCACGGCCAGTTTTATGTCGTCATGGAATTAGTCGATCGCGGAAGTCTTGACGATCTTATGGCGTTGCAACCCCGATTGTCGGAAAAGAAAGTACTCGAGACCGGCATCCAGGTTGCAAAGGGGCTGCGTGCCGCGCACCGGCGGGGTCTGATTCACCGCGATGTGAAGCCGGCCAACATCATGTTTGTTGACGAACACTCAGCAAAAATCGGCGACTTCGGCCTTGCCAGCACGGCAACGCAACGTTGGGAGACCGATCGTGTTGTCTGGGGCACACCACATTACGTGGCACCGGAACGCTTAAGCAATCAGCCAGAGGACTTCCGCAGCGACATTTACAGTCTGGGCGCAACATTGTTTCACGCGATCGCAGGCAGGCCACCGATTGAAGGCGAGACAAATTCCTCTACCAAATTGCGCGAGTTGAAACAACGGCCACTCGACTTGGAGACAGTCGCGCCGGACATTTCTCCAAAGACTGCGCGTGTTTTGCAACGAATGATTGCGGCAGACCCAGGACAGCGTTTTTCCTCATACGACGATCTCGTAGCCGCGCTCGAGGGCGCGCTGGAGGATGCACCTGATGGCAGTGCAGCGCATAGGTGGCACTGGCGTCGGCTACTTCCTCGAATTCGTTGGGCTCCACGCGAACAGCGCAAGTATTGGCTTTTAGCTTGCGCGGCCTTGGCGTTGTTGGTCGCTACAGCAATTTTCTTCGCCGCCGGGCGGGGCTTTGTACCTTCGTGGACGCGAGTGACAGCGCGAGCAACATCATTACTGGAGCGCGGCCCGTGGAATCGAGCACTTGCAAAGTATAAAGAGCAGGTCGCGCTGTATCATTTTGGCGAAGCGGCTGACACGATCAGAAACGTGAGGCTGATCGGCGCATACTTTAAACCTGCAAAAGAAGTCGCAGAAAAGAGAGCGCAACTCTTGTTCGGTTGGAAGAACACGCTGGTCGGCGATCTCAATCGCGTGCATTTCTCGGGTACGCTCACCGACAAAAGCGGCACCCAATACACCGGGATAGCAAGCGCGACGGATGAAAGTCTCAGCATGAAGCTTCCATACGGCATCGCACGGGTGAAGTGGGAACAGCTTTCGCCAGAGGAATTACTGGTTGTATCCAAATCGTTCATTGATCCAGGATCGCGTGACGCAGCTGATCGACAATGGCGTTGCGCCGTCTTTGCCAGTGAAACGGGGCAAGCCGAGGCGGCGAGGGAACTTGCGGATGCGGTCGCCAAAGCCAAGCCGGAATACAAGGAGCAAATGTCCATTCTGTTTCCAGCTAACCCGCAGACGCCGTAGCGCCCATCTTACTCTTGCTCTTGATCATACTCCTACTTTTCTTTTTCAGAACTACTATTAGAGCAAGAGCATAACCAAGAGTAGAGTAGGGATGGGAAACAAAGGGGAGATGAACGAATCTCGCGCCTGAGGGTCAGATTTTAGGCGCGAATTTTTTCTCTCGATCGCGAACATGGAGCAAAACCCACCACCACCGCAATTTCCTTCACCGGAAGAACTGAAGTCCAAGATCACGGAGTTCATGAAACAGAACTTCGGCGATCGTGTCTCAGTGGCGACTTTTGCCGAACCAGAGCCCGCGACAGCAGAGGAGGAGGAAAAGTCGGAGAAAACCGATCACAAGGAATTCGAGTTCAATCTTCTACCGAGGGATATCAAAGCGCACCTCGACCGCTTCGTGATCAAGCAGGATGAAGCGAAGAAGGTTCTGGCGATTGCCGTTTGCGATCATTACAACCATGCCAATTACCTGCGGCGTCTCGAGAAAGAAGATGCCTCGCGTGCACAGGAGGTCGAATACATCAAGCAAAACGTCATTTTGGTTGGACCGACTGGGGTCGGCAAAACTTATCTCATCAAACACATCGCCGATCTGATCAAAGTGCCGTTTGTGAAAGCGGATGCGACGAAGTTCAGCGAGACGGGTTACGTCGGCGGCGATGTGGAAGATTTGGTGCGCGAGCTGGTGCACAAGGCCAATGGAGACGTGAACCTGGCGCAGTTCGGAATCATTTACATCGATGAGATCGACAAGATCGCGGCGGCCGGAAATTTAATCGGTCGGGACGTCAGCGGACGCGGTGTGCAGACCACGCTGCTGAAATTAATGGAGGAAACAGAAGTACCAGTCCGCAGCATGAACGACTTGCAGGCGCAATTGCAGGCGGCATTCGAATTTCAACGGCGCGGCAAGGCGAAACGAGAAACAATCAACACGCGTCACATTCTCTTCGTGGTCAGCGGAGCATTTGAGAAGTTAAAAGAACAGGTGGCGCGTCGCGTCCGGCACGGTCAGATCGGATTTAGCGCGGAACCAACTCAGGTGATGGACAACGAATTGTTTCAGCACGTGACGACGCAGGATTTTATCGAGTACGGATTCGAACCGGAATTCATCGGTCGATTGCCAGTGCGCGTGGTGTGTGAAGACCTGGATGCCGATGATCTTTTTAAGATCATGAAGTATTCCGAGGGGAGTTTACTCCGGCAATACGAGCGGGCCTTTCGCGCCTACGGCATTGAAATCAGTTTTGAAGATGAAGCACTGCGTCTGCTGGCTGAAGCTGGCGCCAAGGAAAAAACCGGTGCACGTGGCTTACTCACAGTGTTTGAAAAATTGTTCCGTGATTATAAATACTACCTGGCAGGATCGGGCCTGAGCCAGTTGCGCGTTACCGCTGCGCTCGTGCGCGAGCCACAGCGTGTGCTCGATCGATTAATGGTGGAGGGACACAAGCTCGAAGCCCAAATGCTCGAAGCCGGTGCGCGTCAATTTGCTGAGAAATTCAGCAGCGAGCACGGGTTGGAAATTGTTTTTGATGAAGCTGCGGTGCGGCGCCTTGTGGAGCGAGCGCAAACTGAGCGGATGACCATGAGCGATCTTTGCGCCCACTTATTTAAAGACTACCAGTTTGGATTGAGCCTCATTAAAAAGAACACCGGCCAGGCGAGATTTGTT
>DASWDX010000379.1:0-8169 GCA_036395055.1 Pyrinomonadaceae bacterium
CTGCGAATGGCACGCCCAAGCTCTTCAGTATTGATTAGCGATTTTGGAGTTCGCGCCATGACTTAACCCCTTTCTTTTTCGGATCGAACGATATCACATCGGGGTTTTAGACGCAAGATTCTGTTTTATGGCTGAAACAGCAGCGACAAGCACTATCTGCGTGTGCGTATCACGGAAGGAAAGGTCAGACAAGAATGTCCCTCCTACAATTCCTAGGGTTGTACCTGATGTTTCATCGCCGACATCGCGAGGTCGCGAGCGCGAGGCAAAACGTCTACTGCCTTGGCGACCTGTGGATCATCGGTCGTAACAAAGACCCTGTCGGCCATCACGCGACCGTAGGCGGCAGTGACAATGTTAAAGCGTAACTGAAGCTCGATAAAGGATCGGTTATGATCTACCAACGGGATCAAAGATTTAAATGCTGGATCACTCGCGACAAATTCCCTGAAAGCTTTGAAGATCGGTTCCGAAATTGAAAACTCGCCTCGCTGGAATTCACGGCCAAAGTTGATGCCGCCGGGCACTCTGTAATCGGTGATATTCGCAACGCGGCCATTCACGAGTTCGCGCGTAAAAGCGAACAGCGGACTCAGCAAACGTCTTTGGGCACCGGTGACCGCTCTCGCCTTCACACTTTCATCCGGAGCAATACCGCCGCCACCATATACCGGCCTACCCGTATCCGTTTTCCTTTCCGGCCCAACAGGCTTTGTATCATTCTGCTGATCAAGACGCCTGGAGCCGCCATGCGTGTAGTAGTCGTAAAAACTGCTGTCCGAATAATCGCGTTGAATCAGGCGACCTGAAGGGGTGTAATACTTTGCTGAAGTTAAAGTCAGTCCGGCGCCGTAGTCTAACGGAATGATGCTTTGAACGAGACCCTTGCCAAAACTAGTCTGACCCACGATCAAAGCTCGATCATGATCCTGCATGGCGCCCGCCACGATCTCCGAAGCCGAGGCGGTATACTCGTTTATGAGGATTACCAGCGGAATTGGATCGGCGGCTCGGTTTCTCGACTCGAAGGTGTTGTCCCGCAACCCGTTTCTACCTTTCTGCGTAAGGATCAATTGGCCGCTTGGCAGAAATACCTCGGCAACGTGAATCGCCTGATCCAAAAAGCCGCCGGGATTATTTCGCAGATCCAAAACAAGAGAGTTCACTCCCTGCGAGTGCAAAGTCTCGAGCGCGTTTAGCAGCTCCTCTGTAGTCGAGTAGTTAAATCCTCGCGTCATATCTACATAGCCAACGCCGGGCTTGATCATATAAGCATCAGGAATTGAAGGCTGCGGCACAACATCACGTGTTATCTCGACAGCTTGAATGTGTTTGTCAGCCGCTCGTTCAACCGTAATCTTTACAACCGATCCCCGCGGTCCGCGAATCTTGTCGCGCACCGCCAATGACGATTTACCTGTGGCCTTCATGCCGTCAACAGCAATGATTCGATCACCAAAGCGTAATCCTGCTCGCGAGGCCGGTGAGTTTTGAAATGTCGCTGTAATGAATGTATCGGGCTGTTCACCGAGTACGTAGTTCTGAATCGATGCGCCAATCCCGAAGTATTCAGAGCGCTGGTCTGTTTTCAGTTCGTCATACTCTTCGCGGTCGTAATAATTTGAATGGGGATCGAGCGAGCGCAACATGCCGATGATCGACGACTTGAATATTGCGCTATAGTCGAGCTTCTTACCCTCGATGTAATTCTCCTGGATCACCTTCATCGCCTCATCGAAGTCCTTTTCGATAACGGGAATTGCAGCTGAACCGCCGCGGAGGTTGCGACGGCTGGGGTTGGTCGAGCCGCCAACCGGCTTGCCAGTGGATGCACTCCCTACTGGCGAATGCGGCTGCGTCCTTTGTTGTGCGAAAACGAAGGTTTGAATACTCAGGGTGACTGAGAGGAGCGTGGTTAATGCGAGCGAGAATATCTTTTTCACTATTAAAGCCTCTGAACTTTGCGAGATTGGGGACACTAGGTCTTCCGGCCAGCAACCAAAGTGAAAAACGCATGGCCTGTGACCGCTCAAATACTAGCGAATGCCTTTCAACTGAGCAAGGCTGCGAATCGTCCGGATAGCATCGAACTTTGATATCAGAACCGCGAGCAGCAGAGACTGGCGGCTTGTGCGCATCCTTTCGAATAAACTATCCCAGACTCAGGCTGTCGCTCCGTAAGCTGGCTTGACGGCCTCTCAAGGGCATCCGTAGAATGAACTTAACAAAGATCAAAAACGTACTTAGAAAAGAGTTGGGAAACAAATTGTCGGTCCAAGGAGTTTTCAGAGTATGAGCAATCCTTATAAGAGTAGTCCTTATCAAAAGGAAGAGCAGCGGCCAGGCGAAACCGTCGACGACTTAATGCTTAGAGATGACGAAACGGAAGGCGAATCCGAAGACAGAACCAGAACCGCATCTTCTGTGAGAGATATAGCCTCGCGCATCCCAGAATCGCTGAGCGCCATTGGACGCGACATCAGTCGCACGATTGAGCGCGCGATATCGGTCAAGGATGATTACGTAGTGGCGGTGAAGATCTCGCCGGCGGCTCAGGAGAAAGTCGATCAGCTCGTGGCGGCTGGAATTTTTCGTAATCGTGCCGAGGCGGCTGGTTTTTTAGTGGAAGAGGGAATAAAAACGCAATCTGCGCTTTTCGAGCGTGTGCAGCAGAAGCTCGCCGAAATTGAGCGCTTGCGCGCCGAGCTGCGAGGCATGGTCAACGAACGATCGGCCTGAGCGGCTTGTCCGTTTCCATTGTTACCCCCACATTGAAGTGCTTACTCACATCGAGGGAGAGGCACGCTCAAGAAGCTCTCACGAATCGAGATTAAAGTGGCCGAAAGATTCAAGCTTTCACCAACCCCCATCCAACAATTCAATCTTGCCAATGGTCTTCGGGTAATCTTGTGCGAAGACCACGCCGTGCCAGTCGTGTCGGTGGCTCTTTATTACGATGTCGGTTCTCGTAATGAAAAGATGGGAAGAACAGGGTTCGCACACCTTTTCGAACACATGATGTTCCAGGGCTCTGAAAACGTTCCGAAAGCTGCTCACTTCCAGTACATCTTCAACGCCGGTGGGACCATGAACGGCACGACTTCGACGGAGCGCACGAATTACTATGAGACGCTTCCCGCGAGTCATTTGCCACTGGCGCTCTGGCTTGAGAGCGATCGCATGCGTTCGCTTAAAGTTACCCAGGAGAATCTCGATAACCAGCGCAATGCCGTACAGGAAGAAAAGCGTCTGCGTTATGACAATCAACCCTACGTTAACGCCTTTCTTCGAATCAATGAATTGATTTTCAAGAACCCGGCGAATGCGCATTCGACCATTGGGTCAATGGAAGATCTGGACGCTGCCACGATTGAAGACGTGCAGGAGTTTTTCCGCATTTACTACGCGCCGAATAACGCGGTGCTGACGATCGTGGGTGATTTTGAGAGCGAGGAAGCAACCGCTCAGGTGCGAAAGTATTTTGAAGCGATTCCCAGCCAACCCTCACCGCCGCCAGTGGATGTGGGCGAAGCGGAAGACGTGGCGCAGACGCAGGAGATTTACAACGACATGCTTGCTCCGGCGCCCGCGTTTGTACTTGGTTGGAAAATCCCGCCGCGCCGCACGCCCGACTTCTATGCGCTTTCGCTGGCAGCCGATCTTATTTTCGAAGGTGACAGTTCCCGTCTCTATCAAAAGCTCGTGAAGGGCGACGAATCAGTCGTTTCGATCCAGGGAGGAATAGACGAGAGACGCGGTCCGTCTGCCTTGTACATTTTTGCGTTGCCAAAACCGGGCGAGCAAGTAGCCGCAATTCGTGATCAGATCTTTGAGGAAATTCGCTCGTTAAGAGCTTCCGGACCTTCTCCTGCCGAGATGGAAAAATTGCAAAACTCACTGTGCAACGATGTAGTTCGCGGCCGACAATCCACCATGTATCGCGCTCAACGACTGGCCGAATATGCTCTTTATGACGACGATCCCACACTCTTCGATTCGGAGCTCGAACACTACCTGGCTATCACTCCTGAGCAAATCCGGAGTGCGGTCGAGCGTTTTCTTGATGTAGATAACCGCGTGGTGCTCGATATTGTGCCGGCCGAAGTAGCAGCAGCTGCCCATATCAAGGAAGGATTTGAATTGGCTCCTTCAGCGTCGCCGCAACCGCCAGGTGAACCCAAACAACCAGCAGCACCTCCGCCGCAAATTCCCTCAGCGCCTCCAGCAGAGCCGACAGCCGACACTGGGCCGATAGTCAGCACCCCGGCTCCCGGCGAGTTAGAGCAACCGCAGCAGCCAGCAGATCCGCCGAAGCAAACTGAATCAGGCTCAGGACCTTTGCACACCTAAACGATGAGTACACAAGAAGACTTCCTAAAGCAGCCGCCGCCGCCGCTCCCTTCTCGTCCGATAAAGTTACCAGCAGCACACGAGACGATCCTGCCGAACGGATTGGTCGTGGTGGTAGTAGAAGATTCCAGATTGCCGCTCGTAAGCTATCGTTTAGCGCTGCGAACCGGCGACGCTTATGATCCCTCAGAGTTGCCGGGTCTGATGGATATGCTGACCGGCCTGTTGACGGAAGGTACAGAATCGAGAACGAGCCGGGAAATTGCGGACGATGTTGCGCGCCTCGGGGCCACACTCCATGCGGGCGCAAATTCTGATTACACAACGGTCGCGGCATCATCACTCGCAACCTTCAGCGATGACATCCTCGAGCTGATAGCCGACGTCGCGTTGCGGCCGGTCTTTCCATCTAATGAGGTTGAACTGGCGAAACAGAACACTAAGGAGAGTCTTAAACAACAGCGGGCACAACCTTCGTTTTTGGCGAGCGAGATGGCAGCGCGCGTAATGTTTGGTCAACATCCTTATCACATCACTGCACCGACTCCTGGGTCTATCGATGCCACTACGCGCGAGCGACTTGTCGAATTCCATCGCGCAACGTTTGTGGCCAATAACGCAGTGCTTATTGTTGCCGGAGATGTGCAGCAGGATTCGATTCTGGAAAAGGTTCAGAGTCTGTTTGCCAATTGGCAGCCGGGTGACGTTCCAGGCGACGACTTCCCTGCACCGCCACAACGAACGTCTCGTTCCGCATACATCGTCGACAGGCCAGGCTCCGCGCAGGCTAACATTGTTATTGCCAACGACGGTATTACTCGTACCAGTCCGGATTATTTTCCGATGCTGGTTATGCATACGGTTTTGGGCGCCAATGCTTCGTCGCGACTCTTCATGAACCTCCGCGAGGAAAAGGGCTACACCTACGGCGCTTACTCAAGCCTCGATGCGCGTCGAACAGCAGGAACTTTTCGCGCCACCGCCGAAGTAAGGACGCCTGTCACGGGCGATTCTCTTAAGGAGTTTTTTTACGAACTGAACCGCATACGCAGTGAGCCGGTTTCGGAAAAGGAGATCGCCGACGCCAAGTCGTACCTTACAGGCGTGTTCCCCATCCGCCTGGAAACGCAAGAGGGACTAATCGATCAGCTTGTCCAGATCAAGATGTTTGATTTACCTGAAGACTATCTGGAAATTTATCGCAGCCAGATCCAGGCTGTGACCATAACTGAGGTGCAGGAAGTCGCGACAAAATACGTGAGGCCAGACGAAGCAGCGATATTCATCGTTGGCGACGGCGCGCAAGTGCTGGATCAAGTAAGGCCTTACACGGAGGAGATCGAATTTTACAACACCGCGGGAAGGAAAAAGGACAAGCCCACCATTGCTGCATATTCGCCGGAAGCGGCAGCTGCACTGGCCGGAAACTGGTCACTACTAATTGAAACGCCGCTCGGTCAAAGCATTCCTGCTACGCTGATACTGCGCAACATCGAAAAAGGCTTCTCTGGAAAAGTGACCTCGGAAATGGGAAACGGCGAACTGTTGTCGGCGACATTTGACGGCGAGTCGTTTGCGGGGATTATTTCATTCGACATTGCGGGCCACATCATGGAGGCCCAGATCGAAGGTGAAGTTGCCGACGAGCAAATGGAAGGCAGTATTAGTTTACAAGACGCAGGCGCCTTACCTTTCACCGGAAACAAAACCGAAAACTAAATAGCCACGGATTCTGTCTGAACCACCTGCATTAGCGGCTGGCTCACTGCGCACAAACAGGACCATGGAAGGTCTTCATTTCCTGTCCGCGCGAATCCGCGCCAACGCCAAAAAAATCGCCCGGCATTATTGCCATGCCGGGCGCAATCACAGGAGGAACCGAGTGTTATGGTGGCCATTATACTTACGGCCATCCAATAACCTCAACAATAAGATGTCAGTTTATCAATTCTCGGTTGCTTCCTGTCCAGACATTCATCAGGTCTTGGGGTCTTTGGCTCTGGGTTTTAGGGTTTTGATCGAGTATCCGCAAAACTTTGTTTTTTGATTCTTAACTCAACTCTGCAAAACAACCGCAAAGCACAAAGTTCTAAGCTCAAAATTCAAACTTCAAAGACCAGAACCCAGGCCCCAAGACCAAAGTTTGTATGTCCAATGTCACTGCTCGTAGCGCAGCAGCATTCCATCGCCACCAACAGCCCAACCAATCTTCTTAAGAAAATACAGACCGTAAAGGTTTTGTTTAGTGCCTGCTTCCTGTTCAAACCAGGTGAAGCCGGCGTCCTCGGTGCGCAAGATCGTGCCGCTGCGGCCGACCGCCCAAGCTTTGTCGTCGCTGACAAACTGAACATTCAAAAGAGTTGAGTGCGTTTTCAGGGCAACTGGCGTCCAGTTCGTACCGCCGTCAACGGTTCGCAGCATCGTGCCGCGCTCGCCGACAGCCAGGCCTTTCTTGTCGCTGCGGAAATCTATATGGAAAATTGTCGCGGAGCTTCCGGACTCTTGCCTGGTCCAGGTTTGCCCACCATCAACCGTCACGAGAATCGTTCCCTGGGCACCCGCGATCCAGCCACGCTTGTCATTGGCAAAATCAATGTGAATCAGCTCCAGACGACTCGGCGCGGTCTGGCGCTGCCATGTTTCGCCCGCGTCGTCCGTGTAGAGCAGAATGCTGTCGATCACGCGCTCACGCTTACTAACTGAGCCAACCACCCAACCCTTCTTTTTGCTGGAGAACCGCACACTGTAGAGTTCTACTTCAGCGCCTTCAAACTCGCTCGGTGGAAACCGGCGCGCCTCGCTCCATCGCAGCCCATTGTCGCGGGTTACAAAAATAGCATTGCCTGCGATTAGAAAACCCGCGTCCTTGTCGCGAAAGTAGATGTCATTGATAGCAGCTGTCGTCTGCACAATCTGCTTTTCCCAGGTGTGTCCGCCGTCTTCAGTGCGGCTCAGAAATCCATTGTCTCCGCCAGCCCAGCCTCGCTTGTTGTCGAGAAAGTAGACTGTATTCAGATCCTGGCCAGGAGGTGCAACCTGCGTTAATACCCATCCTTGCTGACTCTTGATCGGAGCGGCCACGACAAACACGAAAAACGCAGCAACGATTAATTGATCCGGCAAGTAGTTCGCTGCCGATCGATTCCGATCTTTCCTATTCATTACTTAGTTGAACTCCTGGCTTAAGTGCAGGGCTAAACTTCGGCTCGCATCTGCCTCTCATCGCCTATGACTGCTGAATACGAAACTTGGATATGTTTAGACTTTGTACCCTAAGTGTGCGGCGTTAGACAAGACTAAGGATGACGGACGAGAACCCTCGCGGGAAAATTGCTATCACCTTCCTACTGGTACTGCCGGCCACAGCCAGCCTCGTGAACAGAGATTAGAGATTAGGGGTCAGCAATCAGCTTTCCTCTCTGATATGATTTCTGACTCCTGCTCTCTGACCTCTGACATCTCACGAAGCGGGCGCGGACGCCCGCGTCCCAGTAGGGAGTTTATTTATAATTAGCGAAGGCGACTCTGTGCTGCTAATTTGCCGCGTTGACGCGATAGATTCTTCCTTCGAAGACTACTACCACTCGCTCGCCCAATGAGAAGAATTCCGCCAGCCGTGGCTTTTGTCTTAGTAGTGCAAAGTAATCGTCGCTGCCAAACTTAAGCACGGTCTCGGGTAAATTTGTTCCAGCTTTGAACTCCGAGTCCGTCCAGACACCTTCGCGCAAATAAAACGTCTTGCCGCCTGCAGTCCTGACGGCAGAAGACGGGCTATCTTTATCCACCCTCATTGCTTCCTGCTGTTCGCGCGCGCGCTTG
>DASWDX010000380.1:0-12699 GCA_036395055.1 Pyrinomonadaceae bacterium
CCGCGGAGCATTAAGAGGAAGCTTCGAATCAAAGGTGGCTTCGGAGTACGGTAGCAGCGAAGGCCCGCGTTCGGGCGCTCAGTTGAGCAGCTTCTTCAGATTTTCATTGCCCACTCTCGTACCATCTAAAACGCCGAAGCCATTACATCAGGCGTGGCGCATCACCGTTGATGCAGGAGAGAAGGAGTAACACTGTAATAATGCACTATCTTGCTTGCCCAAGCAAGTTGAGGACCCCTCGCTGGGCCACTACCGGGAGTCGAAACAGGTTGCAAAGGCACTGATTACATAACTATTACAACTCCATCTGCTGCCGCTTGTTAGGATAGTTCGCCAGTCAGCATCAAACGTATGACTGAATATTTTTCTCGGAGTTTTAATGGACAACAAAACGAGCAATAATTATAAGCGAGGCGCGATCGCGTGGAACACCACGATTTTCATGATCATTTTTCACGCCGGCGCGGTGGCTTCTCTTTTCATGCTTAGTTGGAAGGTGATCCCGATCACTCTTCTGCTGTGGTGGATATCTGGAAGTCTGGGTATCGGCATGGGCTTTCACCGGCTATTGACGCATCGTGGTTATAAGACACTGAAAGTCGTCGAGTATTTTCTTACGTTTTGCGGATTGCTTGCCCTGGAAGGCGGCGCCATCAACTGGGTTGTGACTCATCGCATTCATCATGCGAACACCGATGAGCCTGGCGACCCACACACACCGCGAGACGGACGCTGGTGGGCGCACATGGGATGGATTCTGCAGGGCACCGCGCAGCAACACGAAGAGAGCGTAATGCAGCGATACGCACCTGACTTGATGAAGGATCCAGTTCACTCGTGGCTAAACCGGCTCTATTACGTTCCCTTGATTCTCAGTGGTATTGCCTTGTTTGCAATGGGCGGTTGGTCCTTTCTGTTTGTGGGTGTGTTCCTGCGGGTCACCGTCGGATTGCACTTCACCTGGCTGGTCAATTCGGCAACCCACTTGTGGGGAACGCGACGCTTCGAAACCAGCGACGACTCAACAAATAGCTGGTGGGTGGCTCTATTATCATTTGGCGAAGGTTGGCATAACAACCATCACGCGCATCCGCGTGCGGCAAGACACGGCCTGACGTGGTATGAAATCGACATCAATTGGTGGGGTATCCGCATGCTACAAATACTTGGTCTCGCCAAGGGAATCAGACTCATCAGCCAAGAGCAGATCGAGAGGGCTGCGAACCCGCAAATTGCCGAGTTGCAAGAAGCAGCCTAGCGGGAGTAGTGGGCAGTGGGCAGTAGGCAGTAGGCAGTAGGCAGTAGGCAGTAGGCAGTAGGCAGTGGGTTACTGGCCTGCTGCTTTTGCTTTTCGCGGTCTGCGTTCTGCTTACTGCTTTCTGCCTTCTGCCTTCTGGCATTACAATCGCGCGTATGCCAGTAAGTGGTCGTCGTAAATCGATAGCTTTCTTCATCACGCTGGGCGCTTGTCTCGTAGCACTCGCTATTGCGCTCAACGTTGGCTGGATTCTGCTCAACCCCCGCGAAGTCGCCCTGCTGGTTTTTGGCATCGTCTTTTTCCTGTTGCTAATTACCGGGCTTGTTCTCAACACCACGTTCCTGATTCGCGAGATACGCCGCAATGAGCAACACGATGCCTTTATTAACGCGGTTACCCATGAGTTGAAAACGCCGCTTACCTCCATCCGGCTTTATCTCGAGACGCTGAAAAAGCGCGACCTTACTGACAACCAGCGGCAGGAATTTTACGATGTGATGCTTGCCGACAGCGATCGGCTGTTGCAGACAGTTGAACAGGTATTACGTGCGGGACGATCTGGTCAGCGCCGCCGAAACATCAATCTAAGAAAGATAGACATTGGCGAGTTAGTGCATGAATGCGTGGGCCTGGCCCGCCTGCGTTACAACCTTAGTCCCGATGCTGTGAGTTTTGCCGAGTCACTAAACGGCGAGCGGCCGCAAGTAAAAGCTGATGCCGACGAGCTTCGCGCAGCCATTTCAAACCTGCTGGACAATGCCGTCAAATACTCCGTCAAGGAGGTCGAGGTGTCGGTCGAAGTGGCGCTGCTTGACGATAAAAAGGTGGCCGTGCGGATTCAGGATCGCGGCATCGGAATTCCAGCGGGGCAGTTAAAACGCATCTTCAAGCGATTCTATCGCGTGCCGGGACGAGTCATGGGTCGGATAAAAGGCACGGGCCTCGGTCTCTTCATTGTGCGTTCGGTAATTGAGAAACACGGTGGGCGCGTGTTTGCCGAAAGCGAAGGTCTGGGACACGGCAGCAGATTTACAATTCAACTGCCGCGGGTGTAGCTAACTACCGGGAGTACTGGTTCATTTTGAACTTTTAGGTCTGAAGGACCGGCAGTTAGTAGCCCCGCCCGTGAGGACGGGGTGGATTCGACATTGAGGTTTCTTGAGCGCCGAAGGTGCGCCAGGATTTGTTCCGGCCCTTCGGGCCTCTGGCTATCGAGAGGATAAAGTCCCCCGCCCTAACGGACGGGGCTACTAACTACCGGTCCTTCGGACCTGAAACATGCCGGCGAGGAACTGAACCACCCTACCGGGAGTTGACCTGACGAGCAACATGAATGGAGAAGGCTGCAATCGATGAGTGCTGTTTTGGTAGTAGAAGACGAGCAGCATCTGGCAGATGGATTGCGATTTAATCTAGAGGCGGAAGGCTACACCGTCAGCACGGTTAGCGATGGCGAGACCGCCTTGTCTTTATTTTTAGACGAGCACCAAAACTACGATGCGCTGGTGCTTGATGTAATGCTTCCTGGCAAGGATGGCTTCACCGTCGCCTCCGAACTTCGCGCGGCAGGTTACTTTGTGCCGGTGTTGATGTTGACTGCGCGTGGACGCCCGGAAGATGTGCTGCGCGGTTTCGAATCTGGCGCCGACGATTATCTGCCGAAGCCTTTTGAGTTGTCGGTACTGTTGGCTCGGCTGAATGCATTGCTCCGCCGGCGCCAATGGTTTCATCTGGATCAAACGCAGGAGCAATCGACCCGAGCCGCTGTCGAAGCCAGCGACTCTGATCAAAAAGATACGGCGAGTGAAGAGCAGAAACGGGAAGAGTTTAGCTTCAACAACCGGGTCATCGATTTCGGCAATCTCGAGCTGCGCACGCCACAACAAAGGATCAGACTAACGTTGATGGAAGCGCAGTTGCTGCGTTACCTGGTGAAGCACGAAGGCAACGTGGTCTCGCGCAAGGCAATTCTGGAAAAGGTCTGGGGTCTGAACGAGGACACCGACACGCGAGCGATTGATAACTTTATTGTACGCTTACGAAAATATATCGAAGATGACCCCACCAAACCAGAGCATCTCCTGACCGTGAGAGGTGTAGGCTACCGGTTCGTTGCGGCTAACCACTCGCCGTAACGATTGCAGCGCGCACACCCAGCAGATCCGAAAAATCCTTTGAATAAACTTCGTCCACGTTCCTCACGCGGCTGACTGTGTCGATCAGTTCGTCAGTTGAAATGAAACCGTTTTCCGTATGCGCAATGGCCCACGCCGGCAGGTGGGCCGCGGTGTGGAGCAAGTCCTCAACCAGGGCGAGATATTGCTGTTTGCTCTGAACGCGCGAGCCGAGTTTTCCTGCGCGCGACTGCTCGAAGTCGATCCAAAAATCGTCGCCTCCCTGGAGCCACTCTTCGCGCCAGGCAAGCGGATTGTGTCGTGCCGGCTGAGGCTGAATGGGCACGGGCAGTCGCAGAAACAGGAGGTCAGTGTGGCGGCGCTCGGCAACGAAAACACGCACGTCCTGGTTGCTTGCTTTGCTGCGCATCGAGTTGTCGTAAGGAAAAGGAATAGTCTCCGCAAATTTCCGGAAGATGCGCGACAGCGACAATGGCTCGCGCAGGTGTCGGCTGTCTGCGGTGAAGGAAAGCACGTAGTCGCCGACCAGTAGGCCCAACGTGAGCGCGAGCGCGCGTTTGTATTCCGTCTCCAATCGTTCGGAGTTGAAGCGTACGTTGTCAAACCACCAGGCGTCGGTCTCATTGAACCAATGCAAGAGCGACGGGTTATCCAAACGCTCCCGCGGTACGTAGGCATCGTCAACTATCGATTCGATCTCATCGGCAGTCAGTCGCTCGGAATCATTCTCAATCAAGGCAGTAGCCTTAGTGAACGACCAGTTCATCGGATCATTTGCCGCCACGCGCACTTTCCAGCGCTTCAGTTGGACACCCAAATTTGGCTCGCCGGTGAAGGGAAGCGCGATAGAAGAAAACTTCATATGTCGCAGGACGCTGAGTTCGAAGTTTAGCCAGCCATTCGGAAAAGTTGCGGATGCAATGTAAGTCATATGTTTGATCTTAACGATCGTTGCAAACTCCTGCCCTCGAAACGTCTATCAATGGATTGCGCCTTCTGTCAGCACGACCTGCGATAGGTGTTGGGCACTTAGAGCGAATCCATGAACCCGGCGGTGACTGCGGGCGCTACTGATAAGACTTTGTTAGCTCCTTCACCTCGTGAATGAAGAAAAAATAGTCCAGTTGTCATCAGTCGTAGTCGCGGGCGTTAAAGGCTCCGAGGTTCGAGCAAACGATTTCAGTTCTTCCAGGTCATGAAGCGAAAGAAGCACAGATACGACGGCTGGATCAAATTCGATCGCCGCCTGCGCAATAATCTGCGCCCGAGCGTCTTCCTCAGTCAGGGCCGGCCGAAAAGGTCGTGCATCAGTCAGCGCGGCATACGAATCCGCGACCCGAAGAATTCGCGCGGCTAGTGGAATCTCGTTCTGTCTCAGTGCATCTGGATAACCAGAGCCATTCCACCATTCGTGATGCCAGCGAACCAGCAGTTGCACGGCGCGATCAGCACTCGCACGGGCGGCCTCCTGTTCACCAATCACCGGATGCCGAGCGAGGTCGATCCATTCTTCATCCGTCAGGGAGCCAGCTCGTTGAACATATTCGCGCTCCATTGCGACTTCACCGAGATCGTGCATGTAAGCGGCGGTGCGGAGGGATTTCCGATCGTGTGGCGCGAGGTGAAACGCTTCCGCCAGTGCATCTGCAATCGCAGCAATGCGAACAGCGTGAGGGTTTTCATACTGTTCGAAGCGGTCGGCCGCACTAGCTAATTGCAGGTAGGCCTCGCGGGCGACGCGATCCTTTTCACTTTCGAGCTGACGTAAAGACATGATTTCTTTGCTTAACGGCGCTGACGTTTTGAACTGCAGGGAAGATGCCTGCGTTACGACGACTGATCCTCTCAACCCACTTTGCGAGACTTTTCCAGTTTGCGCAACAGCGCATGCGCCGACGCATTGTTCGGATCGAGCGCTAACGCTCGATCCACTTCTGTTTGCGCGCGCCGGTGAAACTTCAAGTCGAAATACAGTTCAGCCAGCATTGTACGGAAGTTGGCATTCGCCGGATCAAGTTTTACGGCCGCCTGGATTTCGTTCTCGGCCAGTCTGCGGGTCTTCTCCCCGGCGGCAAGCGCCCGGCCATAGTAGGCGCGATACCGAGCCTCCTGTGGTGCCAGTTGCGCCGCGGCGGCGAGATGACTAACAGCGGCGTTGATTCGACCTTGCTGCAGCGCACCAAATCCTTCCCGAAAACTGTATTCCGCGCGTCCAAGCTCTTTTTCGGCAGCACTTATCTCAAACGCAAGTTCTTCCCGCAGGCTATCAATCGGCTCAATCTTATCGGGCTTTGGCGCAGACTCCGCGAACCGTCTGGACCTTTCGATGGACTGATCGTATGCGGCGCGCGCGTTGGGATTGGTCAGGGTTTCGTAGGCTTGGGTGATCCGTGCGAACGCTGAGCTTAGTTCTCCGTGAAGCCGAGTGCCGGACTTCAGATGAAATCGATCGGGGTGGTAATTACGCGCCAGCGCATAGTAAGCGTCTTTAATTTCATTCGCCCCGGCCGTCGCGGGCAACGCCATGATCTCGTAATAATTCGTTGCCTGACTAAGTCGCCGCAAAAATTCTTTCAGCTCCGCGTCTTCGTCCCTGATTGACGCCCAGCCCTTATCGACTTGAACCGGCTCACCGGGAGAGCTTTCGACCTCACTGCGAACGCTGGGTTCCTCTTTTGTTTTCGCAGATGCGGTCCGAAAAGCATTTTGCCAGTACTCGCGTTTGATGAGACCGCCAAGAGCAAGGCCGTAAATCACGCGATGTGCATCGAGCTCTCGCAATCCACTAAGCACAACCAACTGTTCCAGCCTGGTTGGCTCATCGAGTCGAGACAACATGAAACTCTCGATCGGCAATAGATTGGTCGTTGGGGAAACATCTGAAGAGCGCGAGATCATCTCTCCCGGGTTGAGAAGACGCTGGGAAACAAACCTCAAAGGCATTCTCTGAGCGGTTTCCCGTAGCAGTGTGGCAATGTCTATTTTTACGCGAACCGGATCATCCAAACGCGCGCGTTCGTTAAACTCCCACGCTCCTTCTGTCCAAAGCAGTGCGACGCGCAAAATATCGCCGACGAGAGTGGCAAGCAGGCCATCTACGTCCGTCTGTCGAAGCTTTCCGGCTGCGCTTAAGGCAGCGGCGAGTTCGAGGTCCGGAAGATTGTTTTGCAGGCTCGCGCTTTCTTTGTCTGAGAGAAGACCGCGCGTGCTCAGATACTCACGGAAGCGAAGCGTGCGCAGATTTGACGCCGCATAGACGACGTTACCGTCTTCGAAATAAACGGCTGTTTTGGCTCGTATGTGCTCGAGCCGCAACGTACCGGACAAACGTTTGGATGAAATCTCGCGAATGAGTTCGGCGAGCGGTTGAGCGCTAAGTGTCCCTTTCATGTGATTCTGATGATAGCGGAAGCTCGCACGTTAGGCAGGGGCTCCTCTTTCCTTAGCCTTCCCTCACGGTCGGGCTTGTTGCCTTCGCGCGACTCGTTACCGCGGCAGCGACAGGCCTGGGATCTGTCGCACAGCATGATAACCACGATTTAGTTAAAAAAGAAGCACGGCTTTGACACCCATCGGGTGCAGTCTTATATTGAAGTTACCGAAACAATTTAAGTTGCGCGTGGCATTTGCGTTGCCCAGCTCCGGCAGCTAACCAGCGATGATTTGGGCTGAGAGAACAGTGGCTGATAATCCCACAAGTAATGACCAATCTGAAGCACAGCAAATAAACGCCGAACGCGTTGCTCATCTGATTGAGCAGCTAAAGCTTCGGACAATCGAACTGGAGGAGGCGAATCGCGAACTGCGCCACGTCTCGCACTATCGTTCACTCTTTCTAGCGCGAATGTCTCATGAGTTGCGGACCCCCTTGACGTCTATACTTGGTTTCACCGAAATTATGCTCGACCAGGAACAATTGACCGAAGCGCAGCAGCGCTTCTGTCAAAAGATTCAAAACTCCGGGATACAACTACTCACCAGCCTCAATCAGCTAGTCGACTTGTCTCGTCTGGAGGTAGGTCCGGCAGAGCTTTTTCTTCAGGAGTTTTCATTACCGGAAACTTTGCGAGAAGCATGTTCTGCCGTTGCCCGGCTGGCGCAGAAACGCGAAGTAAGACTCGAATGTAATCAGACGCCGGAGGTAACTATCGTTTCTGACCGGGGGCGCCTCCGGCAGGCTCTTTATACGTTTTTCGCCTGGGCGGTGAGCCGCAGCCACGAAGGACAATGTGTGAACGTTCACGCGGAGCTGCGTGAGGGGTCTTTTCTTCGCGTGCAGATAGATGATGAGGGCGAACCGATAAAAGATATGTTGCGAGTATTCGATCCGGAAGAAACACCACGGGCCGGAAAAACCGATCTTAACGAGCTGGGCATAATTGTTGGCCGGCGTTTGCTCGAAGTGATGAAGGGAACCGTAACTCTTGAGAATCGCGAGTGCGCCGGCCTCCGAACACTAATCGAGCTGCCGGCCGGACCACCCAAAGCGTGACCAGGACGGCCACAGATATTACACTGTTCAGTTAGATAAGACCCAGAGACATAGAAACCCCCTACCGGTCGCAATTTCTATCCGCGATTATCCGTGAAAGTCTGCGGCGAACAGTTTAGAACCCCCGAAGATGGAAGACATTGTGATCCGTGAATGCACAACCATTGATGAGCTGGACAACTGCGTCCAGCTGCAGCGGGAAGTCTTTGGCCTCCCTGACCTGGAAATCTCGCCGCGACGGCACCTGATCGTTTCCCGGCAAGCAGGTGGCTGGACCCTGGGCGCCTTCGTGCTTGACGATCGCGGACGGCAGCTGGTGGGATTCGTCCACCATCTCGCGGCTGTCCGCGACAGTGAGATCTTTGGCTACTCACACATGATGGCAGTTGATCCGCATTACCAGAACAAGGGCGTGGGTGGCCGACTAAAGTGGAGCCAGCGCGACCGTGCTCTTCAGGAAGGACGAAATTTTATTAAGTGGACCTGGGATCCGATGCAGGCGCGCAATGCCCACTTCAATCTAAACCGTCTTGGGGTGACGGTGTCGAGCTACGCGGAAAATTTCTACGGAACCGATTATGTAACCAGCCCGGCCTTAACAGGCGCTTCACCAGCGGGAATCGATAGTGATCGCTTGTTTGCCGATTGGCAGCTTCAGTCGCCCCGCGTGATGGAATTGGCGAACGGGCTTCGTGGCGCCGGTCAGACTCTTCCTAACAAACCGAAAGTGAAAATTAGCATTCCGCCTAGCTGGACAAAACTATGCAAAGAGGATCCCCAGCAGGCAAAACAAGAACAGTTACGTGTGCGGCATGAGTTTCAGAAGGCCTTTGCGGCAGGGTTGATAGCCGCGGCATTCGAGCGTTCGACAGACGAGCCCTGCTACCTGCTTTATGAGAATGAAATCCTGCAGTTTGTTTAGAGATCACACTTGAGCCGCCGATCGCACCGAGGGCAAGTCGCAGTCTAAGCAGAAATCCTGTGCGGAACCGTTCCGAATGAATCAGCTATGAGCTTCGCTCGCTTTGATCGATATGTTGACCGGCACGCGCGTAACTTTGCCGAGAGGTTGCAGGGCCTTTGCCGCATGCCTTCAGTTGCCGCGCGGGGCACGGGTATGCGCGCCATGGCCGAAACCGTCGAACAGATGATGCAGCGAGTCGGTATTGGCACGCGGTCGTTTCGCATCGGTACCGGCTACCCGATTATCTATGGCGAATGTGGCGCAGGACCGCAGAGCTTTGTTATCTATGGTCACTACGACGTGCAGCCCGTGGGACATTTGACTGAATGGTCATTTGGCCCGTTTGCGGCGACCATTATCGACGGCAAGCTCTACGCTCGTGGCGCAGCCAACAGCAAAGGTGATCTGGCTGCGCGGCTCGCGGCCGTTGAAACTTATCAAAAAACCTTCGGCAAGCTACCGGTAACGCTGCGATTTTTGATTGACGGTGAAGACGGGCTAGGCAGTCCAAGTCTCTATCGTTTTGCCGCGGAAAATCCTGAGATGCTGGCTGCGCAAGGTTGTATCTGGGACGAGGGTTACAAGGACACTAAGGAACGGCCCGTGATCAGTCTCGGCTTCAAGGGCATCCAATTCCTGGAGTTGAGAGCGCACGGCGCACGCGCGGATCTTCATTCCAAGTGGGGCGCGATTGTTCCCAATCCGGCTTGGCGGTTGGTGCAGGCCCTGGCGACGATCACTTCACCCAAAGGCGTCATCACTATCGATGGATTTTCGTCGTGTATTGCTCCGATTAGTGAGGAGGACGCCGAAGCGCTAAAAGCAATTGAGCTGGACGAAGTAGGGTTGAAGCGGGAATTTCGTATTGGCGGTTGGGTGCGTTCGATGAAAGGCCCGGCGCTCGTGAAGGAGCACATTTTTGGTCCGACTTGCACGATCTGTGGAATTCAAACGGGCCACACCGAAGCAGGGATAAAAACTGTGCTCCCGAGCACAGCGATGGCTCGCCTTGATTTCCGTCTCGTGCCGGACCTTACGCCCGAACTCGTTCTGCAGCTACTGAGGAACCATCTCGACGTGCGCGGCTTTAAAGACATTGAGATTATTGAACTCGGTAACGCCCCGCTCGCGAAGTCGTCCGCAAGTTCGTCAGTTGCGCGCGCCGTGATCAGCTCCGCCGCTGAAGTTTATGGCACTCCGCCGCTAGTGTATCCAATGGATCCTTCGAGTGGACCGGTAGGCGCCGTTTGCGGGGTTTCTACTCCGCCCACGCCCGTTGCTTCTTTCGGCATTAGCTATGCCGGATCGAATCCCCACGGGCCGGATGAAAACATCAGGCTTGATGATTTTCTGCAGAGTATCAAGTTTATCGGGCGGGTAATCCATCATCTTACGGAAAGTAAAACTAAGACGAGCGGAATAACGAAAGTCAGTGGGATCCGCGAAGGGCGTGCTACCGTTTCGCATAGTTGAATTCTCTAGCCGAACAGCGGGGGGCAAGCCCACCTTCCCGACCGCGAGCTTGTCGGAGCTCAGTTTTCTGATTATGGAGTGAAGGGCGTTCGACGCGTATTAAGCGAGCCAACCAGAGCAGCTCTTAGGTTCGGAAGGTTGGCTTGCCTCCCGCTGGTTGGCAAGCAAAACATCAGGAGATTAAAGCTTGGCCAGAGTAGTATCAGTTGGAGAGGAAATTGAGAAACTGCGGGAAGAGATTCGGCGTCATGAAGAACTCTACTACGTTCTCGACAGTCCTGAAATTTCGGACATCGAATACGACACCCTGCTCGAGCAACTTAAGAAGCTTGAGCAACAGCATCCGGATCAGATAACACCCGACAGTCCCACCCAACGCGTTGGCGGGAGACCGGCCGAAGGCTTTCCCGAAGTCGTGCACCGCCGTCCGATGCTGTCCCTTGATAATAGCTATAACATCGACGAGTTGCGCGCCTTTGATCAGCGCTGTCGGCGGCTGGCAGATGGACGGAGTCTCGATTACGTGGCAGAGCTCAAGATAGATGGGCTATCGCTGGCCCTCCACTACGAGAATCAAATACTTGTACGCGGCGTGACGCGCGGCGACGGACGCATCGGTGAGGACGTAACGCAAAATGCGCGAACGATACGTAGCGTTCCTCTTAAATTGCGCGAAAAGGGAACGGTCTCTAAGAGCGCGGATCTCAAATCTGAGATCTCAAATCTAAAAGCGACGCTGGAGGTGCGTGGAGAGGTGTTCATTCCACGAAAGGTGTTCGAGCGAATTAACGCCGAGCGCGAAGCGCAGGATCAGCCGCGCTTTGCAAACCCGCGTAACGCCGCAGCGGGAGCTATCAGGCAGCTTGATCCGCGAATCGTTCGTAGCCGCAAGCTCGACATGTTTGCCTATGATCTGTTGGCTGGCGAACGAAAGCCTTTTACCACGCATTGGGAAGCTTTGAACTGGCTCGAGAGCGTTGGCTTCAGAGTTAGTCCCGAGCGGAAGGTTTGCCACTCGATTGAGGAAGTGATCGATTTCGCCGGCCGGATTGAAGCGCAGAGAGACGATCTCGACTACGAAATCGATGGACTGGTCGTAAAGGTAAACTCAACTGCCTTACAGGATGAATTCGGCACGACGAATAAGGCGCCGCGTTGGGCCATTGCTTACAAGTATGCGGCGCGACAGGCCCCGACCCGAGTGGTTTCAATCGTGGTCCAGGTGGGCAGGACGGGGGCGTTAACGCCGGTTGCGAACCTGGAACCCGTTAGTCTTGCCGGCACTACCGTCTCACGCGCTACGTTGCACAACCCGGACGAGGTGAAGCGCCTGGGAGTTCGCATTGGCGATTGGGTGCTGATAGAAAAGGGTGGCGATGTCATTCCCAAGGTACTTAAAGTTATCGAGTCGAAGCGCACGGGAGCAGAGAAACCGTTTCGAATGCCGAAGCATTGTCCGGTGTGCGGCGGCGAAATATCGAAACCTGAAGGCGAAGTAGTTTCACGCTGCATCGCTGCCGACTGTCCGGCGCAGCTCAAAGGGCGCTTGCTCCACTTTGCTTCTCGGCGCGCCATGCGCATTGAAGGACTGGGAGAGTCGCTGGTTGATCAGTTAGTCAAAAGTGGTAAGGTCCGCGACGCCGGCGATCTCTACGGTCTGACCCTTGACGATATCGCGAGCCTGGAGCGGATGGCGAAAAAGTCTGCTTCGAATCTGCTGGCTCAGATTGAAGCAAGCAAGGAGCGCGATCTGTCGAATCTGATTTATGCATTGGGACTGCGCCATGTAGGTGACCGCACCGCAACAACTCTGGCCCGGCAATTTGGTTCGCTTGACGCGCTCAGCAAAGCGACGGTTGAGCAGCTTGACGATGTTCCGGAGATTGGATTAACCGTGGCGGAGAGCGTGCGCGATTGGTTTGACGATGAAGGCAACGTCGAGCTATGCAAACGCCTGGAAGCGGCCGGCGTGCGCACGAGTTTGGAGAAGAGCAGTGAGCCCACCAACGAAACGCTGGCCGGCAAATTGTTTGTTTTAACCGGTGCGCTTGCCGGCTTCACACGCGATGAAGCACGTGCGGTGATTGAGCGTCGCGGCGGTAGAGTTACCTCTTCGGTTAGCAAAAAGACTGACTATGTGGTCGCGGGCGAAGAAGCAGGGTCTAAACTCGATAAAGCCACAGAACTCGGCGTTAAAGTGATCGACGAAGCGGCGTTTAAGAAAATGCTGGAGTAGCACAGGCATTCCTGCCTGTCTTCTTTTCTGAGCGTTCTGTATATTTGATTGAAGGATGAAAAGATGACGGCCGGAACTTCGCACCTTCGGATGTTTTTGGGGAACGAATGACAGACAGGAATGTCTGCGCTACTTAGGAGA
>DASWDX010000381.1:0-4910 GCA_036395055.1 Pyrinomonadaceae bacterium
GCGACAAGGACTCGCTGCCTAGTCTACCAGTCGGACCGGAGAGTCACACCGATACCGGCCGGGCGGTCTATGGCGGTGGCGGCATTGCGCCAGACGAGGTGGCCAAGCCGGCTAAAACTACCATTGCTGAAGGTCGCCTCATCGATCCGGTTTTCGCTTTTGCACTGGAGCTAACAACCGGACGTGTCGCTGGTTTTGAGAAGTATAAAGTACAGCACACGATCGAATACGATCACGATCTTCAGTCGACGGATTTTCCCGTCACAGAAGATCTCTTCAAAGAGTTCAAGCGTTTCGTTGTTGCCAGGCCGGTATTCAAGGTGACGCCGGAACAATTGGATCGCCTGCACCCGTTTGTCGAGCGACAGTTGCGCTACGATCTGGCGACGGCTGCTTATGGCTCGGTGGCGGCGCTTCAGGTTTTCAATGACACCGATCCGCAAATCGCGCGAGCAGTGGATGCAATGCCCCGGGCACGCGAACTCGCTTTGTCCGCCAGACGCGCCCGAGCGCGCTCCTGATGTTTGGACAGGCATTCCCGCCTGTACCTTTAGTCGACGATATAGGACAGACAAGAATGTCTGTCCTACGTCATTCCAGTAACAAGACTATCTTGCCAAAGCTCTCGTTCGATTCCATCCGGGCGTGAGCCTCGCGAATCTCTTCTAATTTATAGATCCGGTCGACTACCGGCTTAACTGTGTCGTCGGCTAAAAGCGGCACAACCTGCTCCGTGAACAGCCTCGTCGCCGTTGCCTTCTCTTCATTTGAACGTGCGCGCAACACCGTACCGACAATTGTCAGTCGCTTTCTCATCACCGCAGAGAAATCGAGTATCGCCTGCGCCCCAGCAGTTGTTCCCACCAAAACGAGCCGTCCTTTTGCAGCCAACGCCTTAAGGTTAGCGTCGAGATACTTCGCGCCTACCAGATCGATAATGACATTGACGCCACGGTCGCCGGTCCACTCATCGACAGCCTCAACAAACGCCTGCGGGTCAGCGTCAACAACAACCGACCTGCTTAATCCGTATTCCCTGGCGCGCTTGAGTTTGTCGGCGGTGCGAGAAGTTCCAAAAGCCTTAGCCCCAGTCGCGCGCGCCAGTTGAATGGCAGCCGTGCCCACACCGGAGCCGGCCGCATGGACCAACATCGCTTCACCCGAGCAGAGTTTCGCGCGCGTGAATAGCGCGTCGTGAGCCGTAATGAAAACTTCAGGCACGGCCGCCGCTTCCGGCCAGCCAAGATTTGCGGGAACCTCAGCCAGATGACTTTCCGGGACTACAACATACTCCGCCTGAGCGCCACCGGCAGTAATTCCAAATACTCGTTGACCGCACTTCCACGTACGCACTTCTTCGCCAACTTCGTCAACCTCGCCGGCAAACTCCAATCCTGGAATATCCTGCGAGTAGCCGGCAGGTGCAGGATAGTGACCCATACGCTGCAGAACGTCCGCTCGATTCAGCCCGGCAGCGCGCACGCGCACTCGCACTCGATCCGCGGTGGGTCGCGACGGAGTTTTAACCTCGCGAACTTCAAGTCCTTCAATGCCGCCATGCGTGGCAATCGTGACTGCTTTCATGCACTGGATGGTAGAGGTTAAATGGTCACTCGTAAACATCGGTTACGGTTAAAGCTGCCGGACGGCGAAGCCGCAGCAAAACTCGCGTGTTCGCTCACGATTGAACATTTACCATTCGCCTATTAGCATCTACCATCCTCTCGTGGCCATCCAAACTCGGCGTCTAATCATCGTCAACAAGGTTGCCGCCAAAGCACGGCAAGCATGGCCCGTTGTTCGAAAACAACTCGAAGCCGCCAGCATTGCTTTTGACGTCTACGAAACTACTCGGCGCGGCGACGCAACGACACAAACGCGCGCTGCGCTAAAACGCGGAGTGACGAGCATCGCCGTAGTCGGAGGCGACGGCACGTTGAGCGAAGTCGTCGAAGGCTTTTTTGAATTTAACGAAGACGTCGAAGACCTTCCTTCGCAGATAAACGCAGAGGCCCACCTGGCAATTCTTCCCGCCGGTACCGGCGATGATTTCGCTCGCAGCCAGATGGGACGGAGAGAGACGCTAGAAAAGTGGATCGACGTTTTCATCTCCCATTGCCACAATCCCAAGGAGAAGAATTTGCGTTTGGTTGATGTTCTTTACGGTCTTTGCGATGGCTATAAAACACCGTTCATTTGCCTAAATGCTTCCACCATGGGAATCGGCGGCGAGACGGCTGCGCGCGTCGCGGCCCAGGGAAAGTTTATGCGCAGGTTTTCTGGTGAAACACGTTTTGCAGCCGCTGCTGTCGCGGCCCTGGCCAACTGGCGGGAACGCCGTGTGCGGGTCTTGATAGACGATCGCGAGGTCATTGAAGCTCGGATGAACCTGGCCGCAGTCGCCAATGCGCTATATGCCGGAGGCGGCATGATGCTTTCTCCGCAAGCAAAAATTGATGACGGGAAACTGGAAGTCGTGACTGCGTCTGGCCTGAGTCGCGCACAGGTGGTGCGCGAGCTCGCACGCATACATAAAGGCGGACACGTCGCGAACCCTAAGGTGAGGGTCGTTCAAGGTACAGGGGTTAGTATCGAAACCTTTTCTCCCGAAGATGCAATGCCGATAGAGGCTGATGGAAATGTGCGCGGACTAACGCCGGTTGAGTTTCGGATTATGCCGGCGGCGCTGCGGTTTGTGATTGGATCAAAAATGGAAACAGAGTAGGACAAAGAAGATTTTCCATTTGTCATTTTTCATTTATCAGTTTTCATTGATACGAGCCAGATCGAACCTTCGAAAACCAGATGACAAATGATATATGGAAAATCTTCCTCCTTTTTGGTCGCTGACTACCTTTTCTCTTCAATCTCGGCAATCTTCGCCAGTCTTCGCCGGTGCCGCTCCTCGCCGGTGAAGCGCGCGGCTACGAAGGCGCGCACAATCTCCAGCGCCAGTTCTTCGCCGGTAACGCGCGCGCCGAGACACAGCACGTTGCAGTCGTCATGTTCGCGCGATTGATGCGCGGAATACGTGTCACCGCAGAGCGCGGCGCGAATTCCAAGGAGCTTGTTGGCGGCAACCGCCGCGCCGACGCCGCTGCCGCAAATCAGAACCCCGATCTCCGCCTGCTTATCCTGAATAGCCTGGCCGACCTTTAAGGCGTAATCCGGATAGTCGTCCGGGCGTGAGCCCACGTGTGTGCCGAAATCGAGAATTTCGTGTCCCGCAGCATCAAGCTCCTTGATAACTCGTTCGTTGAGTGGATAGCCGCCGTGGTCGGCGCCGATTGCAATTCGCATGGCTTAGAGCAGGGCCTTCGCATGCCTTAATACATTGTCGATATTGAAGCCCAGCTCGCGCATGGCCACATCGCCAGGGGCTGAAGCACCAAAGCGATTTAAGCAGATAACATCGCCCCCTGGACCTACGTAGCGATCCCAACCCTGACAGACGCCTGCTTCAATGCCGAGACGCGCTGTCACGCCAGGCGGAATAACTTCGCTGCGATAGTCTTCCGGCTGCTCCTCGAAGAGTTCCCAGCAAGGCAGGGAAACAACGCGCGTGGCGATACCTTCGGCTTGCAGCTTCTCGCGGGCTTCGAGCGCAAGCGAAACTTCAGAGCCGGTGGCGATCAGAATCAATTGTGGTAAAGCTGCCTCTTGATCCTTTATCCGGTCGCTACCGCTCCCGGTTCTGACAGGATCTGCTTCAGCCAGGATGTAGCCGCCGCGGCGCACGCCCGCAGCCGCACGGTAACGCATCCGATCAATTAAACCAACTTTCTGACGCGTTAACGCAAGCGCCGTTGGCGCGTGGCGTCGCAAGATTGCAAGGCGCCAGGCTTCACTCACCTCAGCCGGATCAGCGGGGCGGATGACAAAGAGATTTGGAATCGCACGTAGAGCTGCCAAATGTTCAATCGGCTGGTGCGTTGGTCCGTCCTCGCCAAGTCCGATCGAGTCATGCGTGAAAACGTAGATCACCTGTACTTCCGAAAGCGCGGCGAGACGAATGGCCGGACGCATGTAGTCGGAAAATGTCATGAACGTTCCACCAAAAGGAATCAGGCCGCCATTCAAAGAAATGCCGGTAAGTGTTGACCCCATCGCGTGCTCGCGCACTCCGAAGTGAATAATCCGGCCGTCGTATGAACCCGCTTCAAAGTCACCGCCGCCTTTGATGTCAGTGTTGTTTGAGACGCCGAGGTCGGCCGATCCACCGATTAACATCGGCAGGTGTGGTGCCAGTGCGTTGATGACCTCTCCACTCGCCACTCGGGTGGCTATCGGCTTCGCGTCTTTGAAGTCTGGCAGGTGACTTTCCCAATCCTCAGGTAGTTTACCTTTCATCATCGAACGCCAGAGGCGCCCCGCCTCGGGATGCTCCTGCTCAAATTTCTCGACCAGGGCGGTCCATTCCGCTTCCTGCCGCGCCCCACGATCTACAGCTTTGCGAAAATGCCTCAGCGCCTCGTCAGGAATGTAGAACTGTTTGTCTTCGGGCCAGCCAAGATGTCTTTTCGTTTCGCGCACCGCCTCTTCGCCGGGCGCATCGCTATGGGCTTTGCGAGTGCCGGCGGTCGGCATGCCGTAGCCAATTATTGTCTTCACTGAGATCAAAGATGGCCTGGCGCCTATCGACTGGGCTTCACGGATCGCAGCCTCTATCGCATCGAGATTATTGCCGTCGTCAACCGTGAGCGTGTGCCAACCGTAAGCCTCAAAACGTTTAGGCACATCTTCACTGAAAGCGAGTTTGGTGAACCCCTCGATGGTCACATTGTTGTCATCGTAGAGATAGATGAGTTTGCCAAGCTGAAGATGGCCGGCAAGCGAAGCCGCTTCCGAGGCCACCCCCTCCATCAGGTCGCCGTCGGACACGATCGCGTAGACATAATGATCGATCAGCG
>DASWDX010000382.1:0-5963 GCA_036395055.1 Pyrinomonadaceae bacterium
CGCAAGCTAGCACTACTCCATCGACGCGGTTACTTTAGGAATAAAAGGAAACTGGCACTATAGCAACCGACATGACGAGCGACAAGACGCAGCACAAACCAGCCGACGGAGCGCTATGATCCGCATTGAGGTCGAAGTTAAGAATTACGCGCAAGCCGATCCATCGTGAGCCCGACAGTCTTTCGAGAGCCAGGTTTTCGGTTCTTCTTGTTTTCCGTGAAGAGACGAGAATGCACGTGCAGGTTCACGGTAGCAATGGTGAAGCGAAGTTCTGGCTTGAACCGCAGATCAAATTGGCAGACAATCATGGACTGAGAACCGGCGAGCTTAGGACAATCCGGGATCTAATTGAAGAACGCTAGAATGAAATCAGAAGCGCTTGGTACAAACACTTCAGAGCTTGAAGTGACTAACATCTCTAAGCAGGGCTTCTGGCTCTTTGTGGAGCGACGTGAGTCTTTTCTTCCTTTGGAGAACTTCCCCTGGTTCAAAAACACACCGGTATTCGCAATTTTGAATGTGAAACTACCCAACTCACACTATTGGTATTGGCCGGATCTTGACATCGATTTAGCAGTGGAATCCGTTGAGCACCCTGGACGATTTCCCCTGGTAGCAGAATCGGAACACTTAAATCAATCTTCTCCTCAACAGATCCAGCGCGGCTTGCGAGGCGCGCCAGCGAATGAGTTGCCGATCGCCCGGGATGATCACCTTCCGATGTTCCGTGTGCGCATCGTCGGCCAGGGCGATATAGACAAGGCCGACGGGTTTGTCTTCGCTGCCACCACCGGGTCCCGCAATTCCAGTTATCGACAAACCAAAATCGGTGCGCGCGCGTTTGCGAATTCCTTCGGCCATTGCTTCAGCAACCGGCGCGCTCACCGCTCCATGTTCGAGCAGCAACACAGGCTCTACGCCGAGCGTCCTCGTCTTAGCGTCGTTCGAGTAAGCAACAACTCCCTCGATAAAGTACTTCGATGAACCGGGCACGTCGGTTATTCTCTGCGCGATCAATCCTCCAGTACAACTCTCAGCGACCGACAGCGTGAAGCCACCCACCGTCAATTTTAGTCCGACCACTTCCTCCATCTTCTCGCCGGCAAAAGAAAAGACGGCATCACCCAATCGTTCTTCAAGTTGCCCAGACAGGCGATCAAGCAACGCCTCAGCTTCCGCTTCGGCTCGGCCACGGGCGGTTAGATGAATCTCGATCTCGCTCTGGTTGAAAAGAATTGTCGTCTGGGGATTTTCGTATTGCGTGTAGATTGGCGCGATCTTTTCATCCACTGCTGACTCGCCCAACCCGGCAACGCGCAGCATCCGCCTGACTACCTTGATCGAACCCGCTCTGCCCGTAAGCCGCGATTGCACGTGGTTCTCAAACATCGGCCGCATCTCGCGTGGCGGTCCCGGCAACAGCACGATCGCAACGCCTTCATGCTCAATAAACATTCCTGGCGCACTCCCGTTTGGGTTAGGCAGGACCTCTGCCTTTTCAATTACCATCGCCTGGCGTGAATTTCGCTCGGGCATTACGTGACCAAAGCTCAGGAAGCGTTCGCGCAACTCGGCGAGAATTGTTTCATCAAGCAATAGCCGGCGACCAAGAGCACGCGCAGCAACTTTCCGCGTGATGTCGTCTTCGGTGGGGCCAAGTCCCCCGGTAGTTATGACAACCTTCGACCGGCGGATTGCATCTTTGATGGCTTCTTCGAGCCGGGCGTCGTCATCGCCCACAATAGTTTTTAGTTTTACCTCGATGCCGATGCTGTTCAGTTTTTCGGTGAGCCAGAGACTATTGGTGTCCGTGCGGTCGGCAGCGAGGAGCTCCGAACCTATCGCGATGATTTCGGCTGTCAGCGTTTCAAGCAACAGGTGGACACTCGGGTTGGAGAACTCAGGAAGCTTTGGGCTCCTCCTGATAGATGTCGTTGAGTACTTCCGAAATGGGGGGCGGCGCGGTGATAGACTTTAGCGAGCGCGAAGTTGAGATTGCCAGGTCTCTGCGCGGTGAACGCTTCTGTTCAGCCATCTCGCCTTCGTACGCTTCAACCATTCGCTTCAACTGTTGTTGACTTTCCGCGAGTAACCGGGCTGCGCGTTCGTGGTGCATTCGCTCCAGACTCGCAATTGCCGCATTTGTTTTTTTCCAACGCCTCGGCCGGCGTTCTATTTTTCGCAATCGCTCAACGTAGCGTCGCAATGGCCGCGAGGGCAAAACATGGCGACTCTCTTTCAAGACCTCTTCTTCAGCGGCAAATCCCAGCTGCTCAACCGCGGCATTATGATCGCCAATGGAATGGTACAAAGCACCCAGTGCAAACCGGGTTAGTGGTGGTGAATCAGGCATTAACCGAATTACTTTCTCGCCAGTTTTGATGACTTCAGCAATTTCAAAGTGATACCGGCTGCGTTCGCCATCGAGCAATATTTCATTAGCCACCACATAGAAACCAAAAATCACCTTAGTCTTGCGGCTGGCTCGGATTCTGAGCGCGAGTAAAATCAGCAAGCCGGCTGCAACTACGCCAAATATGATTACCGGCGCGACGCGTACGGTTTCCCACACGCCAATGATTAGCGCGACGACGAAAACGCTGGCCCCAATCCTTATCGCCAAGTTTTTGTGACTTGCGCTCATGACGTTGTAAGGCAAACTGTTAGTTTGCGATTGTTTGAAATGAACACCATTAACTTATCACCGCAAACTAACATGCGTTACGAGGAAACTATTCGCTGACATATTGCCGACCCCACCTGCTCGGTTGAAAGATTCCCACCGAGGTCCCGGGTTGTCTCATCGTGCACGATGGATTCGCCGACGGCTTTTTGGATCGCCTGGCTTGCTTCTTTGTGGCCCAAATATTCTAGCATCATCGCAGCGGTCAGAATAGCGCCTACCGGATTTGCTATTCCCTGGCCGGCAATCGCTGGCGCGCTGCCGTGTACAGGTTCGAATAGTGACACACGGCCCGGGTGGATATTTCCGGAGGCAGCGAGACCAAGCCCACCCTGGATGGCAGCAGCGAGGTCCGTGAGAATGTCGCCGAAGAGATTATTGCTGACGATGACGTCATACTGCGCCGGGTCGAGCACCATAAACATCGCCATCGCATCCACGTATTGATGGTTCGCTTCGAGCTCCGGATAATCAGCGGCAACCTCCTTGAAGACGCGCTGCCACAAATCGCCACCGAAGCGTTGGACGTTTGACTTGTCGGCCATCGTCACGCGCTTGCGTCCCTTTGCACGCGCATATTCAAAAGCCGCGGTGATAATTCTTTCGACGCCGCGCCGCGTGTTGAGTTCTTCCTGAGTGGCAATCTCGTCGGCAGTTCCCTTCCTCAGAAACCCACCCGCACCGCAATATGCGCCTTCCGTGTTTTCACGAAAAACAACAAAGTCAATCTCCTCCGCTTTGCGGTTGCGCAAGGGAGTCAAACGTGAATCGAGCAAGCGAACGGGACGCAGGTTGATGTAGAGATCGAGGCCGCGTCGCATTCCCAACAGAATATCTTCAGCATGTTGGTTCGACGCAACACGCGGGTCGCCGAAAGCGCCGGCGAGAATGGCATCGAAATCACGCGCAAGCATTTCCAACGCGCCTGTCGGCAGCGATACGCCTTCGCGCAAAAACTTCTCGGCACCCCAATCAAAGTCGGTGAACTCCAGCTCAACGCCGTGCGTCTCGCGCAAAAGCACGAGTACGCGAACAGCCTCGCGCACGACTTCGGGACCAATTCCGTCTCCGGGGATAACGGCAATTCTGGTCTTTGCAGGACTCATCAGGTTTCTGAAAATGGTTTTAGAAGCGTTCGCCTAATTCGCTTTCACTGCGGAATCGTTGGGGTCGAAGGCGGAGCGGCTACATTGGCCGGCCTGCCTGCCACTCGTTCTGCAATCTTCGGCAAGCTTGCCAACACAACATCGCCGACCACCTTCATGCTCTCAGCTGAAACCTTATCCAGGGTGTCGTCCGCTTTGTGCCAGTAGAGATAGCTGCTGAGTTGAATTAGATCCAGCGAATCTATGCCGGCCCTAAGAAACGGTTCATGGTCGTCGCCACCTATACCTTCAGAACGCTCCACAAAATACCTCGTGTACCCCAGCTCACGTGCTGTCCGCCAAACAATGTCCTGCAACCATTTCGTGCTCATCGTGTCACGACCCAGCTCAAGATTTTTCGACCCCATCAGGTCCAGCAATATCAGCGCCCGTATGCGGCTCAGCTGATTGTTTTCGCGGAGCCGGGAAACAAATTGACGGCTACCATAAGTGTTGTCTGGAGCGTCAGGTTTACCACACTCGTCCCATTCTTCACAGAAGGCTTCCTCGCCGTCGAAGAACACAAGCCAGTAAGTTAGTTTCGGTTTTTGCTGGCTCGCTGCCAGGACTCGCGCCAGCTCCAGCAGCGTGCCGACAGAGGTTCCGGGGTCGTTCGCGCCCACAAAACGCATGTCCTTGAAATACTTGGAGTCGTAATGGCTGGCAACGATGATCACGTCTTTCGATTCGCCGGGAATCTCGGCAGTGAGATTGACCATTTTCTTTTCACCCAGTGGCGTCGCTGCAGTGAACTCATCTGTCCTGACTGTAAGTCCCGAAGATTTCAGCAAGCCGGTTATGTAGTCACGCGTCTTTGCCAATTCCGGCGAACCCGGAATGCGTGGACCGATTTCAACTTGCTTCTTGACATGTTCCATCGCGAGTTCGCCATTGAATACCGCTGCTCCGGGGACTACTGCCGGGCTCGCTTCTGTTGTGCGCTCCGAAGTTGCCACACGCGAATTAGGCGGAGCGTCTTTTTTCGGACAGCCAGCTAACACCAGTGAGAAGGACAAAAGAAATAAAGCGATTACTAAGTTGTTTATCCGCGCGCGAAAGGCGAAACGCAATGGTTCCCTATTAGGCATCAACCGCAAGTTACACCGTAATCGAGGCAAACGCAAAAACCTCAGAGAGCTACTACTGACGCCCGGAAAACGAGCGCCTCTTTGGAATCCGATGACCTGTCACCGCTTTTGTCCTGGGCAGTTTGATGCGCGAGTCTTGGCGACTCGAGCGACCATAGCTGTCACAGCTCACGACTACCAAAGCGCTGACTGGTTAACGCACTCCAAAATAGCTGGGGTCGGACGTCAGGAAACTGTGTTTCGGTGGTTATCGGGCGCGGGCGATTGCCTGCCGGTCATGTACGCGCGTGTGAGTTCCTTCTCTTTCGGCATCTTTCATTATCCGTCGGCACTCGGCACAGACTCCAATAATCCGCAGCAGGTGTTGGGTCACCTGGAACCGATGTTTTGCCGCCATCGCGTCTTGAATCGCTTCCAGCTCCGCCGAAAAGAACTCGATGATCCGGCCGCACTCGGAACAGATCATGTGGTCGTGGTGTTGGTGTTTGTAATTGTGTTCGTAGTGAGTGATGCCGTCGCCAAAACGAACTTCGCGCGCGAGCCCGGCTTCGGTCAGGAGTTTCAACGTGCGATAGACTGTGGTTTGCCCGATGCTCGAGTCTCTTTGCCGAACCAGGCGATAAAGATCTTCGCTGGAGAGGTGCGCTTCCGTGCGCAGGAAGATGTCGAGAATCAGGTCACGCTGAGACGTGCGCTTGAGTCCCTTCTTCTGAATATGTTTGAGAAAAACTTCCTGCTCTTCAGACATTCATTTGGCGATCTGCAATTCCGGATTGTACGTGCGATACCGGAGTTGATTCTACACTCCGAACCGATCAGTGTGAAGACGGGACGGTGTTAGTGCTGATGGAGTGCAACCGGCCCCAAAGAAGCAGTTGAGCTAAAGTATGCACCGGACGGCACGGCGGGTCATATTGGTTGAGAGAGAACGAACAAATTCATCAGGCGGCGATGGGAAGATTGTTCCTCGGCGCTGCGCATGATATTTTTTGACTCAAGTGCCGGGGTGGCGGAATGGCAGACGCTACGGACTTAAAATCCGTTGAC
>DASWDX010000383.1:0-5579 GCA_036395055.1 Pyrinomonadaceae bacterium
ATTCCAACTGTAGCAAGAGTGGTGCTCGATGGAATCAAAGATGTGAAGTGAGAAGAGCGGGCGCAAGCCCGCCTTCCCGACCTTGAGCTGCATTAACTTGACTGGCAGTACCCAAGGTCTATGGCTTTCAAGGCTGGAAGCGCCACTCGACGCTGAAGATCTCTCAGGTCAGGAAGGGGGCTTGCCCCCGCTCTTTGTCAGGCCCCCATGACTAAAGATCTGTCAACATACCATCATCCAATCACAAATCTCTTTGGTGATTCGCAGTCGCGCGAATGGAATAGTTACCGGTTAACGCCCGAACAAGTAGAATTCTACGAGGCCAACGGTTATCTCGCCGGCATACGGCTACTCACCGATCAGCAGGTTGAAGTGCTGCGAGCAGAACTCGAACAACTTGCTAACCCCGCAAATCCCGGCAATCAATTCTTCTACGAATATCACTCTAACGAAGCAACTGATCCTGCCAAGATACTTTTTCATGCGCTTGGGGCCTGGCGCATTGCCAGCGGGTTCCATGATTTGTTGTGGAATCCCGCTTTCCTGATACCAGCCTCACAACTCTTGGGAGGGGCCGTTCGGTTCTGGCACGATCAGATTTTTCATAAGCCGGCACGGCACGGCGGTGTGGTGGCCTGGCATCAGGATTATTCCTACTGGACTCGAACCAGGCCCATGGCGCATCTTTCCTGCTGGATTGGGCTCGACGATTCGACGCGCGCGAACGGCTGCGTGCACTACGTTCCCGGTAGTCATTGGTGGGACCTTCTTCCGATTACTGGTTTGGCAGACGACATGAATGCTATTCAGACGGTTTTGACAGATGAGCAAAAGAGAGAGTTTAAGCCGATTGCAATCGAACTAAAGAAAGGCCAGGCTTCGTTTCATCATCCTCTGATGGTTCACGGATCATTTGAAAACAAAACGGATCTTCCACGCCGCGCCACTGTCATAAACGTTTTTCGTGATGGAGTGCTCTCTGGTTCAGACATGCCTCCGCTTGAAGGCGTGCCGGCTATCCCGACCGGCAGCAAGATGCAGGGACAATTCTTCCCCTTGTTGTTTGATCCGGCCCGTTAAGTCTATTACCTGTCCGACCCTACAAACCTTTAAGCTTCGCGTGCGACTCGACCGCTCCTTACATTGGTGGTCGATCTTTTCGGGAACATCTCCTTTGTTTCCTTGTCTAACTCTTGGCTGGTGGTTGGCGACGCCGTACTGGTTCAGTTTGGCTCGAGCGCAGTATTGCCACTCATTGCAGCGTCGTACAAATACAGAACCGGGAGCGATAGCGACCGGACACGCGGTTCAATGCGAACACCTGTCGCCAAAAAACCTCGTCCATTGCTCCTGTGTATATCGCTGCTGAAGCCGGTCGCTACCACCACCCCACGCGGGCTGCCCGCGCGGGGACCCCGGCTCGCTCCCGGTTCTGTATTTGTGTGGGGCTGATCTCCCAGTTTTGCTCCTATCACAGCCGGGCACGCTTCGCTCAAACCAAACTGAACCAGTACCTAATCACCGAGGGAAGCAAAGCGTTTGCCGACGCTTGACCAGAATAGTTTGGGAGGAAATCGTCATGTCGAAGAAGGGTGCCGGGAACAAGCCTTTCATAAATGTAACGCCGCTAATAGATGTGTTGCTGGTGGTGCTGATTATCTTCATGGTGGCTGCTCCATTGAAGCCGCATAGTTTTGCGGCCAAACTGCCTTCTGAGCCTGACGATAGGGTTTTGCCGCCCGATCCAAAAACCTTAGTCGTAACGATCCAACCCGACCGAACCTTGAAATTGAACCGCCTCACCAGCGACATGGGCACAGTTGAAGATCCTTCAAAGCTAGGCATCTTCCTGGTATCACTTTTTAAAGAGCGCAAGGCGAACCACGCTTATCGCGCCGAAATGCTTTCGCGCATAGACCTGCCGGAAGACTACCGCATTGAAAAGACAGTATTCATCAAAGCTCCACGCTCGATTCCTTACGGTGAAGTAACCAAAGTGATTGATGCGTTGAAAGGCGCGGGCGCGGAACCGGTCGGGCTACAGTTGGACGATCTGAATTAGGAAGCCGGGGTAGGCATACCTGTCTGTCCTACTCATTAGCACGACGGTCCAGCATTATCCGACTGTTGCAGGTGATCGCTGTCCAGCGCGTCACTCTTTGGTTTTTAAGGATCAATGAAAAATGATAAATGGAAAATCTTTTCTGTCTGATACACGCCCTAAAGCTCGTCTCCCACACCCACAGGCATGAATATCTGTCCCATACTAAGCAAACTAAAGTGCGCTACTCCCCATCTTGGATTATCATGGAGCGGTTTCTGTTTTGGATCCTCAGAGCCAAGCCGCAACTTTTATCCACGTTTAAGGAGTGTTGAAGTAATGAGAGTGACGTATCTTTTGGCGATCTTCCTTTTGACAGCCACGTTATTAGTGCTAAGCCCTGCAAGCAGTTCCGCTCAAGGCCAGGCTGGGGCTGGCGGTAGCGTACCGGCCGACGCAGTGGGCGGAGCGTCGTTGATTTTTCGCAAACCGCTGAATCCAGCCCTGCACTCTGGTAGCACTGCGTCACAGAGCTCGGCGGGTGGTGGCAGACTACCCGGTAGCGCGAAAGCCCGAGCAGCTGCGGCAGAGGCGCATGAACGCGTCATAGCCAAAGGTAATGCAGCGCGTAGCGCGCCCACTCCTCGTTATTCCGAGGCTGAACAGCAATACAAACTGGCAGCCATGCAGGATCCAAACGACCCGCGTGCGCACGCCGGCTTGGGTAATATCTATCTTGATCAGGGACGCTACAACGAGGCCACGGCAGCCTATAGCCAGGCGCTCAAAGTGAAAGCCGATTATGTTCCCGCCTATCAACCACTGGCTTATTCCCTGGCTCGTCTGAACCGGTTTCCTGAAGCTACTGAGACGCTCAATCAAGCGCTGCAGTACGACCCAAACAACGCTGAGATTTATAACAACTTAGCGTTCGCTTACGTTCACGCCGGCCAGTACGAGGAAGCGATCAAGGCGGGCCGTCAGGCGATAACTCTTCTGGGTCAGACGGGTCAGGCTTACAAACAGGAACTGCAAATTCGTAATGAAGTTTTATCGAATGCCTATAAGAATCTCGGCAACGCCTACAACGGTCTGAAGCAATACAACGAAGCTGCCGACGCTTTGAAGCACGCAATTGAGATTGAGCCGAACAATGCGGCTGCGTACTTTAATCTCGGCCTCGCGTTGCATAGCGGGGGCCGCTATTCCGAAGCTATTGAAGCTTATAAGGCTGTGATCAAGTTAAGACCTGAGCTCGCCGGCGCCCACTTCAACCTCGGTCTCAGTTACGCTTCGATTAATGACAGGGAAGGCGTCAAACAGGAGTACGACATTCTTAAAAAACTTGACGCAGGCCTGGCTGCTCAACTCCAAAGCCTGATGCAGAAGTGAATTGGCTGTAGAAAATCGCGGTACTCAACAATAAGAGTATGCGAATCCCAAGTGGCGACTAAGAATGTGCCTCTTATGCGGCTAGCCCTGCACGAAATGGGGGTTAGTCGTCAGTCGACACTCAAAATAATAACGAGGAATGACGTGTTTATTCGTTGGGTCAGTCGGCATGGAGCTTGCCATCCTTTTGCTCAGCTTATAAGGGGGACTCTACAAACAATGAAGAATTTAGGAAAAGGCATTGGCGTGACTCTTTTGACTCTCGCTTTTGTTTTTGGCATATCTGTCGCTACGAGCGCTACCGCTCAGGCTCAATATCGCAATGATGGTCAATACCAACGGCGTGATCGCGATGGCGATGATGACCGGAGTCAAAACAGGGATTGGAGGCGCCATCGGAATCGCGATGATCGCGACAACAACCGGACGCAGAACCGGGAATGGAGACGAGATCGGGATTGGAACCGAAACCGCCGCGATGGCCGTTACGACAACTATGGCCGCAATAGCGGCTATGGCAACTACGGAGGCTACGGCGGGTACAACAACGGCTCTCAGATCGAACTGAACCGGGGTTACCAGGCTGGGTTAAATACAGGTGCGAGCGATGCACAACGTGGGCAGAGTTTTAGTCCGCAGCGATCGCATTATTACAAGAATGCCTCGTCGCAGGCCTTTCGTAACGGCTTCGTCCAGGGCTATAACCAGGGCTATCGCCAATATGCAGGCTATGGAAACGGCCGCTACCGCAGCCGTAACAGTGCCGGAGGCGTTCTCGGTGGACTTGGCGGAATTTTTGGCCGACCTTGAATAATCGTCTATTTGAACTTTCACCATAAATGCCGCGAGTCAGATCGCGGCATGTTTGCATTTAATGTCAGGTAATAATGTGCAAGGAACGAAAGCTGTCAGAACACAAAGTCAGAACCGGGAGCGATAGCGACCAGGTCCTGGCAATCAGGTTGGACTTTACTCGTAGCGATTAGATTAGGAACAAACTCGGTTCGGTTATCCAAGTTGATCTTGAGACCCATCCGCTGCCGAGGCTGGTTGAAAACTAAAAGTTGATCAGCATCGAAAGAAGAGCGGGGGCAAGCCACCCTTCCCGACCTCGAGACTTTCAAACTTGCTCGAGTTGCGCAAAGACTTGAAAGCTGCTCACACAGCATTTTCGACAACGTTTAGCGCCCAACACCATTGTGTAATCACTCAAGTATGAAAGTCTCGAGGTCGGGAAGGGTGGCTTAGGCACCCCAGCGCGGCTGCCGCGCTGGGGACCCCGCTTGCCCCCGCCGCGACCGGGGTTAGAATGCGGCTGAGTTTTCACACAGTCGCTATCGCTCCCGGTTCCGTATTCGTCGGCCAACGATGCAGAGTCTTGCCTGCGCCTTTGACCCTTTCACTGAAGCCACGATGGCGGGGCGCAAATACGGAACCGGGAGCGATAGCGACCGGGAACAACGTACCCTCAAGTCCAGACTCGATATGCGATTCAAGGACCGAGTCCTTCACTCGTCACAATAAAATCAAAAAGCGTTTTTGATCGACAAAGTTCCTTGTATCGGAACCTCATGTCAGCCGCAAACGGAGAACTCGGATTGCACGGCAGCGTGCTCAGTGGCAACTCATTCTCATTCCGGCGTTATCAGGAAGCACTGTAGATGCGCTTGACGGGGTTAACAACAATCAAAACTTCGTGCAGGCTTCACTCTGCCCGTTTTCCTTTGCCGAGTAACAACTCGTTAGCTAAACTCGAAACAAACAGAGAGGGCCCTTGAGCAATCAAGCCCCTCTCTTGCTTTGGAAACCTTCTGTCGTGGTTTGTCGCCGGATGTGCGACGAACCAGGCTATCTCTGAGCGCGTTTCGCGGTCATTACCAGAATTATCGCATCGCCCGAGGGCCCGACATGCAATGTTCCCACCACCACCGGTTCGCCCTCGCGCATGCTGATATCGGTGGTTAGTCCAGTAGCTTCGTAGCTTATGATCGGCGCTGTTGCGGGTGAGTTTGAAGCCAGTGCTGTGCCGGTCTGAATCGGGATCCTCGCGCCGAAGTTGAAGCCTTCCATTCTTACCACCGACTGCCCTGATGGATCTGTGACCAGCTTCACGGCGATTATCTTAAACTCGTTGAAACTGGGGTTG
>DASWDX010000384.1:0-7572 GCA_036395055.1 Pyrinomonadaceae bacterium
AGAGATGGAGCAGATGTATTTGCAACCCGGAGGGTTGTCAGAAAGTAGCCGGAGGTCGAAGCGAAGCGAAGACCTCCGGTCGTGGATTGATCGGTTCGCACCCTGTAGGGGTGCCAGCTCTTACGCTAGCGGAACCCTAACGTCTCGCACCCTTTCAGGGTGCGACGACGAATTGATCATGTTCCGGTGGTCTGCGACCACCGGCTACTATCTTGCAGCCCTCCAGGGCTGCCCAAACCCGGTTAGGTGAGCCAAGCATGTTTTTACCCTTGGGCAGCTATCAAACACGAAACGTGTCGGAGCGCCAGTTCTTGATTGCCTGCTTGATGTCCCTGGTCCTGGCAAAGTTGCCGGCAGCCGCTCGGCCCAGCAGCTCCTCCAACTCTTCGTCGGCGGCGAAGCGAAGTGCCACTATCTGAGCGTGGCTCAACGCTGTGATCTGTTGCCTGATGGCAGGGGAGAGAACTTGCTGGTAACGAATTGTTTCTTCCAGCCGTATGATGCGGTCCTGCACTTTCAACGAATTCAAGCGAACAAGGAAGGTCAGTACCAGCAGGGCCAGCGAGACCACGACCCACCAACCCGAATTCCAGCCGGGCGACATTGCAAACAGGACGATGGACCAAACGAAGTTAATCAACATCACCGGCAAGACGAAGAAGTGAAACGGTGGATGCCAACGCGTGTGATTTGCGAAGGTTTGGGTAGTTGCCATGATTAGCTCCTCACAGAATGTGTCCGAAAGACTTCAGCTTGTCGCTGTCCTTAAAATTTTAGGCGTCACAAATTCGTCGGCAGCAGCGGTCCCGAGCCAGACGCCGAGGTTGCGGCCCTGGGTAGCTCCGGCGTGAAATCCTCGCCGGGATTAATGAACTGGTTTCTCTCAAAGCGATATTGCTTGTCATACAACTGCTTATAGCGTCCATCAGTGGCGAGCAACTCTTCATGCGTGCCGCGTTCAACTATCTCACCGCCTTCCAATACCAGAATTTGATCGGCGCTGCGAATCGTTGACAGGCGATGAGCGATGACAAATGTAGTGCGGCCCCGACGTAATGATTGCAAACCATCCTGGATCAACGCCTCGCTCTCGCTATCGAGACTGGAGGTAGCTTCATCGAGAATAAGAATTTTCGGCCCCGCCAGAATTGCGCGAGCAATCGCCACTCGCTGGCGTTGCCCACCGGATAACTTCACGCCGCGCTCGCCGACTACAGTGTCGTAGCCATCGGCAAAACCGTTAATGAACTCCTCGCAGTGGGCAATGCGGCTGGCTGCGATTATTTGCTCGCGTGTCGCGTGTGGATGAGAAAAGCCAATGTTCTCCGCGATTGTGCCATCAAAAAGAAAGTTGTCCTGCAAGACGACGCCGAGTTGGCTGCGATAATCCTTCAAACGAATAGAAGCAAGGTCGCGGTCGTCAATGGTTACGTTACCTTCGAGCGGCCGATTAAAAGCCATCACTAAACTAATCAGGGTCGACTTGCCTGAACCGCTCGAGCCAACCAGCGCCGTAGTCGAACCGGCGAGCGCGCGGAAGGAAACATTTTTCAGGACTGGCACGCTCTCGTTGTATTCAAAACTAACGTTCTCAAACGCCACTTCACCACAAATCTCTGGCAGCGATAAGCGATCAGCCTCATCCGCATCTTCAGTTGCCATGCGTTTAATTTCGCGTATGCGATCGAGACCTGCAAAAGCTTCCGTGATCTGTGTGCCAATAGAAGCGATCTCAACCAGCGGAGCGGCCACCAGCCCAGTGAAGATCATGTACATAAAGAAGTCGCCGAGCGTCATCTGGCCGTTGAGAATGGCCCGTCCGCCCACCAGAATTAAGATGACGCCGATCACTCCGACGATAACAGTCGAGAAGGCAGTGACTGCGGCTACACCAGTCATGGATCGCGCGACGTTGCGAAACAGCCGGTGAGCACCGCGCGCGAAAACCAGCTCCTCGCGTTTCTCGGCTGCATAAGCTTTAACAATGCGAATACCGCCCAGCGATTCAGCCAGCCGGCCGGTGACTTCCGCGTTGATTTGACCGCGCTCGCGAAAGAGCGGCCGCAGCCGTTTAAAGGCCAGCGCCATTGCGCCGCCAAATGAGCCGAGGGCCAGCAGCGTGATCGAAGTCAGTCGCCAGTTCAGATAGAAAAGCACGCCGAGCGCGATGCATGCCGTCACCAGACCACCAACGAGTTGCACCAGCCCGGTGCCTACAAGATTTCGAATACCCTCGGCGTCGGTCATGATGCGCGAGATCAGGATGCCCGTTTGCGTCGAATCGAAGTAGCGAATGGGCAAACGCGCTACGTGCTCCTGCACGCTCTTGCGCATTTCTGTTATGGCCCGTTGCGCGGCCACGCCCAACACCTGCGTGAGAGCAAATGAGCCAAACGCCTGGATCAATGTCGCCGTGCCTGCCGCCAGCGCCAATGGGACCAGCAGTTCACTGCGATGTTTGATAATGACGTCATCGATTAAGTATTTGGAGCTGGCGGGCAGGACAAGTCCGGCGAGCCGGTTAACGATCATGAGGAACATCCCCAACGCCAGGCGATGACGATGAGTGTAAATAAGTTCGCGCGCATCGCGCCAGGCGTTTGCCGGCGAGATACGCTTTTTCTCTTTCTTTTCCTTGTCCATGTTGTTTATTGCCGTACTCATAATTGTCGGCAATCGTCTCAGCAGTCGACTTAAAGTGCAAGTTGGGTACCAAATTGCGCATCTCTGTGCCGCCTCTGCGCACTCTGTGTCTCTGTGTTGAGTCTTCGTAGACTCTTTCAACCACAGAGAGACGGAGAACACAAAGGTTGTGCAGAAAAAACGAGGTTGAGCACTACCCAGGAACAAGCCAACAGTGTGCGTTGCAGTAATCGGTGTTAGGATGAACTACAACTTGCAGGAGGTGGACGCAATGGGATGGGATGGAGACGATTTGGCGGGGAAGATGGAAGAGGTGTTTGAACGGCAGCAGGCGGCGGCGGATGCCCGCGCGAATCGGGGTACGTCCTCCGCAGAGGAGCGCGCCCGTAGCGCGAAATTTGAATCGCTCCGACTCTCCCGCTCTCGCATCATGAACCAACTAGCGAGCGCGACTAACGCCGCGCATCGCACCATGCTCGAACGGGCATTGAAGTCTATCAACGACGAGATGGCGCAATAGCAGCGAAGACAGTCGACAGTCGAGAGTCGACAGTCCACAGTCGACAGTCTACAGTCCGCTCTTTGCTCGCCGCCCATTGGTCCCGGCTCGCACCCGGCGCAAGGCCTCCGTTATTAGCTCCGAATTATCTCGCGCAATTCTGTCATCAGGCATAAGCAGAGTGTCTTCCAGTCCGACTCGCACGTCATAGCCGCGCGCAATTGCCTCGTCCATCATGGGCCAGACAGTCGCTCCGGTGCCGTGAAGCAGGCGCGGCAATTTTACCGATCCGGATTCGAGAGCTTTCTCAATCGTCGTCACAGTTTCAATTGCGCGCTTCATTTCCTGCTCCTGCGGCTCAATGAGAATGCGAATGCAATGAGGAGTGGCTCTGCCTGAGTTTTCGACGCGCTGTTGGTTAGCCAAACCGCCTTTTAAAAAAACCTCCGTCGCATTCGCATCGCATAGTCCCGCTTCAACATCCACACCGCGTGAAAGCAGAAGTCTCGCCAGTTCAACCGCGCCGTCTTCACTAAAGTTGACGGAGGCAAATCCAGGCAACACGTCCCAGGCCGCTACTGCGTGCAACCGAGCAGCAGGATCTGGCAAAATCCATGCACCTGTACTTATTCCAACCTGGGCCTTTGTGGAAACAGGCAGCACCTTCAAAAGCGTCCGCGCGACATCCTTTGCGTACAGACTTTCTGACTGAGGGCTTTGATCACTTGACGCGTAACGAACGTGGAGGTGGACCGCACCGGCTCCAGCTTTCAGACACTCAAGCACAGCCGCTGCTTGTTCATCCGGGCTTACCGGCACTGCCTGGTGTTCAGCCTGCGTCCGTCCGCCGTTTATTGCCGCCTTGATTAACATACTTAAGTGCTGAGTGCTGAGTGCCGTGTGCTGTCTGCTGTTTACTGTTTACTCACCCGTATAAAAAAACCGAGCGCGATCATCACGATGCCGCCAATTATCGTAGCTCGACGGCTCCGCCATTGGTAGTGGCGCTCCCAGATAGTTCCGCCCATTTCGCGAGTAGTGTACTGAGGCGCCGGCATCCCCACCGTGAAATAAGTCTTGCCGTAAGTGATGCTCCTCCATCCTGCCGTTGTAGTGCTCCAGTTGACCCAGTACAGACCCTTGTGCAGTCCGGTTCGTAAATCCGCGCGCATCGATTTGCCGCTAGCATCGCCCGAGTCGATTCTCGATCTTGTTACCACCGATTTTCCGGCCAGATAGTCCATCTCTCCAGAAGGCAGCAACCTGATTGTTGGGGTTACGTCCATTGTGGATTCGGCAGCGAGTTTGTTGCTGAAGTTGAGTATCACCACGGAAGGAGCTTCCTCAATGACGGCCGCTGCTGGCGGGTTGGAGTTAACGAATCGCGCCCGCGGTATTACCAGGTCAAACACTCCAAAGAGCAGCAACGCGAAGCCGGAAAGAACTAGTAAGCCGCGAAGGATGAGATTCATGGTCACCGACACCGAGTGCTTGCTTAGTACTGAGTACTGTCTACTGTGCTGAGTACTGTCTACTGTTCACTGTTTTCATTATCTCAGCATGGGCCTCTAGTATTTCAGTCGTCTGCTCCGCGTTGGGTTCGAGCGACCAGTCTTCGTGGTCCCAGGTACCGCCGAGAATAATTCCGTCACGCCGCGGGAACATGTAGGACGATCCACTAAGGTAACAATAATCAACTTCCGGCTGCGGCAACAGCACTTCCAGTTGACCGCGAACAGGGATGAGCCGCTGATCGCCAAAGAGTGCTCTGGCGCCTAGTCCGGTGCAGTTAAAGACAACCGGCTCGGCAATGCGCGCAATCTCTTCACGACTGCGAAACTCCCTTACCACCAGCTTACCGCCGGCGATGTAGAAGTCGCGCAACAACGCGTTGAGGTAGACGTGTGGCTCAATCATCATCGTGTTGAACTGCCGAACATAAGGAAATCCGAAGTATTGCTGGGCATCACGATAAGTTTCGGTTTGGGGATATAATTGCCCGCCGCCAAGCAGTTCGCGAGACAGTGATGCTTCGTTGCGCATAAGTTCATAAGTCTCTGTCCAGCGCACACCATATTCGGTTCCCACCAGGGTTTGAAAAGCTTTGTTGGAAATCTGACAAGCAACTCGAAACTGATCCGAAAACTTCGACGTAACCGCTTGCGGCTCAAAGACCGACGAGGGATACCAAAATGCGCCGGCGATGTTTGAAGTCGTTTCGGGAGGAAGGTCCTTCGCGTAGATAGTCACGGTGCCCGGGCCATTCTGAAAACGCCGCTGTAGTAAGCGAGCCGTTGCCAAACCGTTTACGCCGCATCCGAGCACAGCGAAACGTCTCGCACGAGTTCGGTATTGGCGGGTGCTACGTCGTCTTGCGTCTACCGCCTGCGGTAGCGGGCCGGTCTGTATGAAGTCTCGTGCGAGCTCCACGGCGAGGGAGGCAGTCCCCCACGACAGTGTCACACCAGCGCCGCCATGACCATAATTGTGGACAAGCAGTTTGTTGCCGAATCGCTCCGCCTCGACTACGAAGCCCTCCGAACGATACGGTCTAAGGCCGACGACTTCACGAATGATGCGGTTGCGGAAAACTTTGACTGGCGCGAAGTGGCGTACGTCGGGACGTGCCTGGCTCTGAGCAGGGAAGTGCCGCTTCGGCTCGCCTGGCGTGGGGAAACGAATGACTTCGGCGGCCAGCGCCCTGCTCAAAGCCCGCGGCTCAACGCTCACCGCGACCGTACTCGCCATCAACGCTGATTGCAGAAATCTGCGCCGGTCGATTTCAGATCTGACTTTGTTTGCTCCACTGATCATAAGTGCTGAGCGCTGAGTGCTGACGGCGTCCCGCGCACTGCAGACGGCGTCCCGCGCACTGCAGACGCCGTCCCGCGCACTGCAGACGGCGCCCCGCGCACTGCAGACGGCGCCCCGCGCACTGCTGACGGCGTCCCGCGCAGTGCAGACGGCGCCCCGCGCACTACTCACTGCCAACCACTCCTTCCCCTTGCCCCTTTACCCTTTCCCCAATTCCCCCAGTCCTCCGGTTCCCCCGCTTTCCCTTAGCTACCGCAATACTCCGAGTTCGTCCAACGATGCTTGCAACTCAGCGGGACCAGTGTAGACGCGAAACGCTCCTGCGCGTGTCAACTCGTCTTCGCCGTAACCACCACTCAGCAGACCGATGGAAAGCATGCGCGCGCGGCGTGCTGCCAGCAAGTCCCAAACTGCGTCGCCTACCACGAAGCATTCATCGACCGGCACTCCCAGCCGTTGTTGACAGTTAAGGAACAGGTCAGGAGCGGGCTTGGCTCGCAGCACGTCGCCGCGCTCGACCACGAGTGTCTCGCTCCCGACACCAAGCGCATCTAACGAAGCATCAATTTCGGGTCGTCTGCCGGAGGTTGCAATGCCGTGTGCGATGCCCTTCTCGCGAAGAAAACGCAGCAACTCCACAGCCCCTGGCAGCACCCGGCGTTCAGGCAGGAACTCCTGAAATAATTCTCCGTGGCGTTGTTGCAGCGCATCGGCCTCGGCCGCCGAAATCTCACGTCCCAGTTCGCGGGCGACGGCACGCGTGAAGAGACCGCCACTCATCCCGATGCGGCGATGAATGCGCCAACCATCGACAGCCATGCCTGCCTCCGCCAGGGCGCGCTGCCATGAGAAGACGTGTGCATAGACGGTGTCGACGAGCGTTCCATCAAGATCAAAAATCAGAGCTGACATAATGCGATTGCTGATTGCTGATTGCTATTGCTGAATGCCTGTTCTGACTCCTGAATGGCCCAGCCCACTGCTCACCGCTCACTGCTCACCGCTCACTGTTCTCACATCCCCAACTCGGCTCGCGTCTGTAACAAACGCAGTATCCCGCCGCGCGAAATGAAACCTTCAACGCGGCCATCCTTTACCACGGGCAACTGATTCACATCCTCCCTGGCCATGATCTCCATCGCTTCGGTTACTGGCGTGTCGGGAGTAACGGCGCGCACTTGATCCAAGGGTCGCATCACCTCGGCTACCGTTATGTAAGGCCAGCGCGCGTGGTCTATTTCTTTGATATCTTGCGGTGTAATAATCCCTTCGGTCTCGTTCCCGCTACGGACGACGAAACACCGTTTTCCGGTTCGCAACAGATGCTCGTTCACAAACGTCTGAAGGTTCTCGTGACCGTCGATCTCGAGACAATCGCGTTCCAACAGATCTGCGACACGCACGAGACGCAACACCTGGGTGATCTCCGCCTCCGCTCGACTCGCGCGTGCCGCGTCCAACAGAAACCAGCCGATGAAAGCTATCCAAAGCCCTCCCAGCCCGGCGCCGTGGAAAAACCGCCAAAGCCCGATGAGGATGAAGGCGAAGGCGACCGTCTGGCCTACGCGCGCTGCGATTCGTGTGGCGCGCAGGCCGTCTCCCGTGGCCCACCAGAT
>DASWDX010000385.1:0-9044 GCA_036395055.1 Pyrinomonadaceae bacterium
CTGCCCCTGGCTTTGTGGTAAGCTTTGCTCTTCCCAACGCCTCTTTCCAGGGCTCCTTTGTAAGCTTAGAAACCGCAATGTGAGGTCCAAGCCGATGCCAATCAATCAGGATTTGTTGGAAATACTCGCTTGCCCCGCCTGTAAGGCGAAGGTTGAATTGAAACCCGATGGCAGTGCTTTGAAATGCGTCGAATGCCGGCGCGTTTACCCAATCCGCGACGATATTCCGGTGATGTTAATCGACGAAGCAACAATAGAGGATGGAACTGAAAGCGAAACGGAGAAGCGGTAGTCAAAACAAACTTGATCGCTCCGTTGACTAGCAGTTTAAAATTGCCATTTTGAATAGCCTTAAGGAAATAGTTGAATCGTCACCGCGTATGCGCGAGCTTCGGATGCACAGTTTGTGTGACGAGAACTCGCCGCAGCCACTCACACGCGCCCAATGGGACTGGCAAACGGTCGAGCGAGTTCTCCTGGTGCGGCTGCGCTCAATCGGAGATACAGTCTTATCTACGCCTTCATTATTTGCACTCAAAAGATTTCTGCCTCATGCGTCCGTAGACATTTTGCTGGAAGACTGGGTAGCACCCGTGCTCGACGGATTTCCTCATGTAAATGATGTCATTACACTCCAACGGAAAAGCACTTCCGCGCGCGCGCGCGTTGCCCGTCACCTGCGCGCCAATCGTTACGACGTCGTTTACAACCTGCACGGCGGAACGACGGCAACGCTTCTGACACGGGCTACGGGTGCGAAGCACCGCGTTGGTTATCAGACGTACCAGTATGCGCAATTACATAACCACCTGGCGCCATCATCTTCGTCGCTTTGGGGACAGAACAAGACACACTCCGTCGAGCAACAACTTGCGTTGCTTGGATGGACGGGGGTGCCCGTTAGTGATCGACCCCCGACTCAGCTCGCCGTGACTAAAGCAGCGGCCGCCACTGTTGCACAACGACTTCAATCTGCGGACTTAGCGGATACTTCGTTTGCTGTTATTCACCCGGCGGCGGCTTTTGCGACCAAACAATGGGCGGCGGCGAACTTCGGAAAAATAATAGACGAATTGGCAACTCACGGTTTTGCGGTTGTAGTAATCACAGCGTCAACCGAAGCAGCGCTTGTCGATGAGGTGATGCAAAATACCTCGGCTCCCGCGTTGCCAATAACGGATCTTTCGCTGCCGGAAATAACGGCTCTGCTCGCACGCGCCCGCTTGTTTATTGGCAACGACAGCGGCATCGCACACATTGCGACAGCCGCAGAAACCCCGGCAGTGGTAATTTTCGGATCGTCAAACATCGCACACTGGCGGCCCTGGACCTCGGGCGTCGCTGGGGCCGCAGCCGAAGTTGTGTTTGAAGAGATGGAATGCCAACCCTGTCATGGTTACTTCTGCGAAAAGTTTGACGAACCGGAATGCATTAAGCGTGTCCCGGTTGAGCGTGTGATCGCCGCGACTAAACGTGTCTTAAGAGAAAGCGTCGGACGTTAGCGGTCGAGGGTTTCTTCAATAGTCTCAATCATGTCCCAACTAACACGACTACGCGCCGAGGAATTGATTCGAGCGATGCGCGATCGCCGGATCGTCGTGCTTGGCGATGTGATGCTCGATGAGTTTATATGGGGTGACGTGACGCGCATTTCGCCGGAAGCGCCCGTGCCGGTTGTGGATATTCGGCGCGAGTCGGTGCATTTGGGCGGCGCGGCGAATGTGCTCGCTAACCTGGTAGCACTGGGCGCGAAAGCATGCGTAGTCGGCGTGGTAGGCAATGATTCCGCCGGCCAGCGTCTGCGCGCAAGTCTGAAGCAAGCAAGTCCACTACAGAGGGACGACTACCTGGTCATTGACGAGAAACGTCCCTCGACAACCAAGACTCGCATCATCGCCCACAGCCAACTGGTTGTGCGCGCCGACCGAGAGCAGCGCAGTCCGGTCAACGGTCAAACGGAAAATCGCATTCTCGAGTCGCTGCGGCAAGCAATGCAGGGTGCAGATGCGTTCATCATTTCTGATTACGATAAGGGCGTGGTGACGCCGCGCATCCTGAGCGAAATTCTGCCGTCTGCTTATGCACAGGCGCCGGTGCTCATCGATCCTAAGATTCGCAACTTTTCCCACTACCGGCCGGCGTCTCTAATCACGCCCAATCATCACGAGGCGCTGCGAATGACCAATCTTGAAGCCGACTCGGACGACGGTCTGCACCAGGCAGCGCGCATAATCCGGCAAAACTTAAGTTGCGACGCTGTTCTGATCACCCGCGGCGATCGCGGGATAATGTTGCTCGAAGGTGACAATGATCCTGTGTTTGTGGAAACGGCCGCGCGGGAAGTTTACGACGTCACCGGCGCCGGCGACACAGTAATCGCAACGCTCGCGGCCGCGCTTTCGGCGGGAGCGACGATGCTGGAGGCTGCGAATCTGGCTAACCACGCAGCCGGGATTGTCGTCGGCAAGGTCGGAACAGCAACAACAAGTGACGATGAATTGTTGGCTACGTTTGAGTAACACAAACTGTTAGTTTGGGATTTTCTACAACCGGGCCTAAGCGAGCCAACGCAAACTAACAGTTTGCGCTACAAAGAATCATGATCGGAAAGTTTCTTCGCCACTACAAGATTCTCGAAAAGCTCGGCGTGGGCGGGCAAGGAACGGTTTATAAAGCTACGGATGGAAAACTGGGCCGCACAGTTGTTATCAAAGTTCTGCCGACGGAGTTAACCGCAAGAGAAGCCAATCTCAGACGTTTTGAACGCGAAGCGCGCCTGGCCTCGTCTCTCGACCACCCCAACATCTGCACCATCTTTGATCTCGACGAAGTTGAAGGTCACCACTTCATCGCCATGCAATACGTCGAGGGTCGCAACGTGCGTCAACTCGTAAATGGTCATCCGCTGGATTTGAAGAGCACGCTTTTGATCGCCATTCAGGTTACCGACGCCCTGGCTGCTGCTCATGCTCGGGGCATCATTCATCGCGACATCAAATCGGGCAACGTGATGGTCACGCCTTCAGGACAAGTGAAGATTTTGGATTTCGGTCTGGCAAAGTTACTGGACGACACGGATGACAGCTCAAGGTCTACTATCCATCGAACCGACTTGACCGAGATCGGCGTTCCTTATGGAACCGCAACTTACGCCGCGCCGGAGCAGGCGCGTGGTGATCGGGTCGATAAGCGAGCCGACATTTTTTCCACCGGCGTGTTGCTTTACGAAATGCTGACCGGCACGTGGCCGTTTCGCGGCAAGACAACCATCGACGTACGCCACGCCGTGCTTCATGACGCGCCTCGGCCTGTTGCCGAACTCCGCAAGGAACCTATCCCGGCGCGCCTGCAGCAAATTCTCGATCGCTGTATCGCCAAAGAGCCTCGCGATCGTTATCAGAAGATGGAGGAGTTGCGGAATGATCTGCGCGTAGTGTTACAGGAAGTCTCGATGTCGGAAAGCACGGGCCAGCCGTTTACCAGTATGGTGCCGGAACCTGCGCGACATTTAACAGGAGCGAGTCCGGTATCGCGAGCCATGAGATGGCTGAAGGGCAGGGCCAAATCCGATTCGACTTCCGCGCCCGGCATGGCGACGCCGACGAAGCCCACAATCCACGAGACGCCTTTTACTACTATTGCCGACCCGGAAAAAAAGAGTCTCGCCGTGCTATGTTTCCGCAACCTGGGTAACGATCCGGCCTCGAGCTTTTACGAGTTTTCCCTGGCCGATGCTGTGATCACAGAACTAGCGCGCGTACGTTCGCTGGTTGTGCGGCCCTCATCTGTTATTGCGAAATACCAGGGGGGCCACATGGACCCACGTGATATCGGTCAGGAGCTCCACGTCAATGCCGTTCTGACCGCGGGCTTTATTCATGCCGGCGAGCGATTCCGCGTTACTGCACAGTTATTAGACGTAAGCTCAGGCGACATACTCTGGAGCGACCGTATCGATACTTCCGCTGAAGACATCATCGCCATGCAGGATACGATAGCCCAAAGAATTGTAGAGGGGTTGCGCCTCGAACTAAGCCCGGCGGAACAGGACGGCATGGCAAAACCGTCTACCCAAAACGCTGCGGCTTATGAGCAATATCTCCGCGGTCGTGACCTCTTCGCCCGTTTCATTTTCCGCACCGTCGCTCCGGAAGATTGCGACGCCGCTATCGAACATTTTCAAAGAGCCATCGAACTCGATCCCAATTTTGCTCTCGCGCTTGACGGTCTCGGCGCTTCGTACGTCAATCGGGTTTTCAAAGGTTTTGGCGGTGCCGAGGATTATGAGCGAGCGGAAGTCGTTTTTAGTAAGGCTCTGGCAATCGATCCAAAGTTGATTGAAGCGCGCATGCTGATGGTTTTCGTTTACCTCTGGCGCGGTGAAAAGCAGAAGGCGCGCGAAGAGGTTGCTCGTGCGCGGCGCGAAGCTCCCGACGAACCGGTGGTTCATTTTGTGAAAGCCACACTACATCGCCTGGATGGCGAATATGGGCGCGCGCTGCGCAGTTATGATCGACTAAGACGGCTTGATCCCGCAGCCCATGTAGTAGCCAACTACAATCGCGCCCTGGTCTACATGTACATGGGAAACTTTGAAGAGACTGCGCGACAACTCGATCAGGCTGGTGATCCGGATAATCCGCTGGTCAAAACTTTTCGCGCCCTCTCTCTCTATTACACCGGCCACACTGACGCTGCCGCCGCGCTGATGCAACAAGTCATCGCGCAACATCCGAATTTGCACGGCATCCGGCCCTTCATGGCAATGTTTCTGAGTGCCCAGGGCAAACACGACGAGGCGCGCGCGCAATTGACCAGTGCTGTAATCAGAAACGCTGAAGTCGATCCGGACATCGCTTATTCGGTCGCGTCGGTTTACGCGCTCGAAGGGTTGCGCGATGAGGCCTTCAAATGGTTGGAACGCTCTATCGCTTTGGGCAATGAGAATTACCCGTGCTTCGAAAACGATCCAAATTGGTCGTCGCTGAGAAACGACGAACATTTTCAGACTTTAATTGCGACAGTGCGCGCCAGTCATGCAACTCAGGGGATCAAGGGTTCACCGGCTGCTTAAGTCCGCGTCCATACACCACACAATAATGCTTATAAGACTTCGGGCAGTTACGCTTGTCAGTTCTCTTCTGATCTTCGCGCTGGTCCATTCAGCTATCCCGGTGACGAGCGCGCAGCAGCAGCCGCAACGTGAACGACGCGTCTCGACGCAAGAAAAAAGTGCGACTCCGACACCCACGCCGAGTCCTGTTCGAACTGTCAGGCCTGGTGCCAGCCCGGAAGAGGTTCCGCAGGCATCACCTCAGGCGACGCCCTCACCCAACCTTATCCCCAAAACCGCCACGACGACGCGTACACTTGCTGAGTTGCAGGCACGCATTTCCGAGGTGTTGCGTAAGCCTGAGCTGGCATCAGCAATAGTAGCAATCAAAGTAGCTTCGCTCGACACAGGACGGGTTCTTTTCGACGAAAACGCCGACAAGCTGCTGCGTCCCGCCTCGAATATGAAGATCTATACGGTGGCTACGGCCTTGGATCGGCTATCGCCTGATTTTCGTTTTGCCACTTCCGTTTATGCGCCTGCCAGGCCGGATGTCGCGGGCGTCGTCCACGGCGACCTGACGATATACGGACGTGGTGATCCTTCCATCGCGGCGCGCTTCAACAATGGTGACTACTTCAAGGCCATCGACAATCTCGCTGCGCAGATCATGGCCGCGGGCGTAAAACGTGTCGAAGGCGATCTCGTTGGCGATGAGACGTATTTCATTGGTCCGCAGTATGGCGCCGGCTGGGAATGGGAGGATCTGCAGTGGTGGTACGGCGCGGAAGTGAGCGCGCTAACTGCTAACGACAATGCGCTCGATCTTTTCATCAAGCCGGGCGCGCTGGTTGGCGCTCAGGCAATGATAACAACTGGACCGCCGGACCCTTTGCTTACAATTGTTAACCGCGTAATGACGGCAGCAAGGGGAACCAAAAGAGATCTGACCGTCTACCGCAAACTCGGATCCGATGAGGTTGAGATCAACGGATCAATTGCGCTTGATGACAAAGGCTATTCCGGCGGCATCGGTATTTCTCGTCCTGCCCTCTTGTTTGTCTATTTGCTTCGTTCATCGCTTGCGCAACGCGGCGTGATAGTGACCGGGAAAACGCGCACTGTGGCGCCAACTATTGTTCCTGCCGCTCCCGCTGGCCCGGCACCGATTGAGCTGACAGTCATGCAATCCCCGCCGTTGAGTTTGATTGCCGCGCAAACACTCAAGCCCAGTCAAAATCTCTATACCGAACTGATCCTGCGAAGACTCGGAACAATTCCCGGACTTCCTACAACTACTTTCAATGCAAACCGTACGAGTGAAACGGCGGGCATCGAAGTAGTCAAAAGTTTTCTGCGGGAAGCTGGGGTCAGTCCGGCTACCTTAGTTTTAACTGATGGTTCCGGACTCTCGCGCAATGACATGGTGACCGCCGAAGCGACTCTTCAGTTGCTCACATACATGCATCGACACCGTTATGCCTCGGTCTTTCGCGATGCTTTGCCAATCGCAGGCGTCGATGGCACGCTAAGAAATCGATTCAAAGGAACGGTTGCTGAGAATAATCTGCGGGCGAAGACCGGCAGTTTGAGTTCGGCGGCCAGTCTGTCGGGTTATATGACCACGGTGGCCGGTGAGAAGCTGGTGTTCTCAATAATGGTGAACAACTTTGCCGAAGGCGTAGACCCGCGCGCGATCTGCATCGATCCCATTGCCATCCTGCTGGCATCGTTTGCGGGAAAGCTTTAGTAAAGCAAACTGTTAGTTTGCGTGAGGCGCATTGAATAAATCCAATAAGACTTGTCTGAACGCGTTAGATTAATAGTTTCCGTGTCCTCTCAAAATTGAATTTAAGTGACCCTTGGGCCTTTCCGCGGCCATCGCAAACTAACAGTTTGCATTACAATCCGGTTTAAACAATGGCTCCCAGGTTCATCAAATTTCACGGCTTCGGTAACGATTATATCGTCATCGAGTCGCGCGAACTCGCCCTCACCGGCATTACCGCAACCACACAGTTGGGAAATTTCGCTCGACGCATCTGCAATCGCCACTATGGCGCGGGTGCAGACGGCATCGCGGTTGTGAGCCCTTCGGAGGATCCAGGCGCGGATTTTCATGTACGCATCTTCAACCCGGATGGGAGCGAAGCATCGCTATCGGGTAATGGAACGAGATGCGCTGCGGCTTATCTCTACTACAAGAAGCTCTGGACGGCCGAAGAGCTGCGCTTGAGTACTCGCGCGGGAATCAAGCTCTATACCATTCGAGAACAAACTGATACCGGACGCTATGTATTTGATTCAGAACTCGGCCAGCCAAAGTTTGACTCTGCTTCAATTCCTATGAAGACGGAAGAGCCGCTGGACAAAGTAATCGACTATAAACTCGATGTCGCCGGCGAGTCTTTTCCCGTTACCGCATTGCAGATGGGAAATCCGAATTGCTGTATCTTCGTTGACGACTTCGCTGCGCTCGATTGGCGCAGAATCGGCAGCACAATTGAAAACCACCAACAGTTTCCGGATCGCACAAATGTAGTCTTCGTCCGTGTTCAGGATCGAAACACAATTGAGTTGCGAATTTGGGAGCGTGGCGTCGGCGAGACGGAAGCTTCGGGTACCTGTTCCTGCGCTGCCGCTGTTGCCGCAATGATCAGAGGCGAAACCGAGAGGATCCTTACAGTACTGATGCCCGGTGGCCGAGCAAAAATTAACTGGCGAGGCGATCAAGACGACGGCGAGGTTGTAATTACCGGTACCGCTGAAGTAATTTATGGTGGTGATTGGTTCGCCGGTGGTGGTTGAAAGCCACTCCAGTTTCACAGTCTGAACTCCCCCAATGTTTGATCCCGACTCTTCGTTAAGGCGTTCCCATCGCTGGGTGGTCGCGCTGGTTCTGCTGCCCGCCGCTGCTCCTGGCAGGGTGTGGCGGAAGGCTGATCTCAAGGACTGAAGCCGAGCCCCTAATAAAACAACCCATCAAAGAACTTCCCAAGAGTCTTCCTTTTTGGCTGGGCAATCCGCGGCGCAATTTTTATGGCACCGGGCCCTGGCAGCCCGGGCCTCTGGAGATCGTTTGGGAACTCGAAACCAGTTTAATCAAAAGCAAACTTCATAAGGACCTGTGGGCTGGCACATCCTGGCCGGGACAACCCTCGGTAGTCGGCAATCGGGTTTACTTTCCTTCAGCCGACGGCAATGTTTACTGCGTCAATCGGAACGACGGCAGCATCGTCTGGAAATACAAGGCGAAGGACAGTTTCAAGGCGACGCCAACCGTCATAGGCGATCGGATAATAGCCAGCGGACTGGATCATCACATCTATTGTCTCAACGCGACGGATGGCACGCTGATCTGGGACTACGAAACCGGCTTTTGAAGTCGATTGCTCTTCAGAGGCGATCGATGGCCGCGTTTACTTCGGTGGCGAAGATGGTTTCTTCTATTGCCTCAATCTCGAAGATGGTTCGCTCATTTATAAAACCGAATGGATCGGCTCGATGGAAGGCAGCTTCTCGACCGTGGAAGGCCGGATGTATGTCGGCACGGAACAAGGCGATCTTTACTGCCTGAACATGACCGACGGATCTACCATCTGGAAAGTGCGTATCGGCGTCGATTCGGATTCAACGCCGGCAGTGCTTGGTGCTTTTGTCTACACGGCTGCCGAGGATGTTTAGGGGGCTCAGCGAGACATTTACGCCGAGATTTACCATCTTACAACTCCAAATATTTCAACAATTAACCGGGATTAGTGTAATTTCCGTCGCTTTTTGGTGGCGTGACGGCTGGACACTTCCTTCCGCTCGGTGCTAGCCTTCTGACATGCGAAAAAAAGCGGGGAGTAATACCCCCGCTTTTTGTTTGACCACGTTTGGAATTTCAGCGCCTGCATTAAGGATGCAAGCCCCCAACTCCGGCTGACCTTGTTCTGAACTCCTTGGGCCGGAGGTCGAGTCATAGGAAAGAACGGACTCGCGTAAGGCG